>DASQKY010000043.1 GCA_035630295.1 Acidimicrobiales bacterium
GGTCCTTGCACAGCACGGTGCGCTGCGCCTGGTCGTTGAGCTTGAGGTGCACAGTCGACGGTGAAGTCGCGCCGGCGCTCCTGCGCGCGCTTGATGAACTCGCCGCGCAGCCGGGCCCGGGTCGTCTGCGGCGGCACCGACTTGGCCCGGAAGACGGCCGGGTCGGTGGTCACCCGGCTCACCGCGTCGCGCCGCTGGAGCAGGTAGAACAGACCACGGCCGCGGTGGATGTCGTGGTAGGCGAGGTCGAGCTGGGCGATCCGCGGGTCGCCCCACGCCAGCCCGTGTCGCTCGCGGTACCGCTCGATCAGCGTGTACTTCATCACCCAGTCGAGCTCTCGCTCGACCAGCGAGAGGTCGCCGGACTCCACGGCCTTCAGCCCCCGCTCCCACAGGTCGAGGACCTGGGAGATCACCGGGGTGGCGAGACTCCGGCGGTCGACGAAGTCTCGCGCCCGGGTCAGGTACTCGGACTGGATCTCCAGGGCGCTCGCCTCGCGGCCGTTGACCAGCCGGACCCGGCGGCGCCCGGTCATGTCGTGGGAGATCTCGCGGATGGCGCGGATCGGGTTCTCGAGGGTGAGGTCGCGCATCACCACCCCCTCCTCGATCATCCGCAGCACCAGGTCGGTGGAGGCGACCTTGAGCAGGGTCGTGGTCTCGCTCATGTTCGAGTCGCCGACGATCACGTGCAGCCGCCGGTACCGCTCGGCGTCGGCGTGCGGCTCGTCGCGGGTGTTGATGATCGGCCGGGACCGCGTGGTGGCGCTGGAGACGCCCTCCCAGATGTGCTCGGCTCGCTGGCTGACCGCGAAGACCGTGCCGCGCGGCGTCTGCAGCACCTTGCCGGCGCCGCACACGATCTGCCGGCTGACGAGGAACGGGATCAGCACGTCGGCAAGCCGGCCGAACTCGCCCTGCCGCGTCACCAGGTAGTTCTCGTGGCAGCCGTAGGAGTTGCCGGCCGAGTCGGTGTTGTTCTTGAACAGGTAGATGTCGCCCCGGATGCCCTCGTCGCGGAGGCGGGCCTCGGCGCTGCCCAGGAGCTGCTCCAGGATGCGCTCCCCGGCCTTGTCGTGGACCACCACGTCGTGGACCGAGTCGCACTCCGGGGTGGCGTACTCGGGGTGGCTGCCCACATCGAGGTACAGGCGGGCCCCGTTGGCCAGGAACACGTTGGAGCTGCGGCCCCAGGAGACGACCCGCCGGAACAGGTAGCGGGCCACCTCGTCGGGGCTGAGCCGGCGCTGGCCCCGCGAGACGCAGGTGACGCCGTACTCGTTCTCCAACCCGTAGATCCGCTTGTCCACGCGCGCACCCTACCGGCGCCCCTCCCACCCCGGGCCGACCTCCTCATCGGCCGCAGCGGCCGCCCAATTCAACTTGTTCTGAGGTGTCACCGCTCCTGGTCATATGCGGTGGCGCCTCAGAAGCCCCCGTGTCAGGGAGCTGGCCTTTCCTGGGGCACCAAGGCGCTGATCTGTTCGCGGCGTTCAGAATCGGGTGACCGAGACATTGCTACGGCCGTCTGCCACCACTCTTCTCTAGCTGGAGGCAAGGGGTTCGGGCCCCGTCGGGGTGCCGGCTACGGAGCCCTGGCGCCCCTGTCCAGGGGATCCCGCCAGGTCACCGATGGCGGCCTGACCGGCTGGTTCGCGATCCCATTTGCTCGTGTCGTAGGCTGCCGCCAGCAGGAAACGGGGAGAGGCATGGGGGAGAGGTATGAGGGCAGACGCCAGTAGAAGGTGGTCCGCATGAGCGATCGGTTGCTAACCGTAGTCATCACGTTGGCGGTCGCGCCTGTGTGCTATCTCGTCGCCCGCCGCCTGGGAGCGTTTCTGCAGAGGCATGCGTTGTTCGCCTTCGATGCAGTCACGTGGGCCATCGGCCGCGTTTTGCGTCGGAGTATGTCCAGGCGGGCGAGCTTCCGCCGGTACTGCCGTGTGGTGCTCGCTCGCCCGCAGTCGCGATACTTGCACGTGCCGGGGCGAAACCAGATCTCCTTGGAGACCGATGACATCTTCGTACCCCTGACCGTTTCCTCGACTTCGACCTCGCAGCGAGATCACGTCGAGTACCTCTACTCGTTGCTCAACGAGCCCGACTCGGCGAGGTTCGTCCAAATCGTCGGAGACCCGGGATCGGGAAAGTCGTCATTGGTGAAGCACATCTTCAGGGCGGCGTGCTCGCAGTCGAAGGTCGGTTCGGGGCGATGGGCAAGGAGACACCCGCCGCTGCTGCCCATCGTGATCGAGCTGAAGAGTTTCGTGCCGCCGACGGACCTGGAGGACTCGGAGCTGGCTGATTGGGCCCTGTCTGAAGTGCGGCGCCAGGTGACCGATGTCCACGGCTTCGCCATGGGAACGCTCTTCGAAAGCAGCTCGACCGGAGACGGTCTCCTCGTCCTCTTGGATGGTCTGGACGAGGTGTCGTCCGACCGTTACCGACCCACCTCCCAGGCGATCCTCGGGCTGTGCCGCCTGCTCTCCAACCGATCACCCAGGAACAAGGTCGTGATGACGATGCGTAGCCAGTTCCACTCGCAGATTCGGGAGGACTTCGATCAGACCTTCGTCGTCACGTGGGAGATCCAACCGTTTAACCCCTCAGACATCATCCGATTCCTAAGAGCATGGCCATTCAAGAGCGATGCCTCGGGTCAGATTCTACGAATCTATGCCGAACTCACCGATCGCCCCACCTTGCGGGAGATGTGCAGTAACCCGTTGGTCCTGGCCATGTACGTCGCCAATGACCAGGCGACGGACAAGACGGCGTCGCCTGGCACCAGGACCGAGTTCTACGCCCAAGTGCTTGAGGAACTACTCGTGGCCAGACGGAGTCGGCAGGTCGGCCAGTCGGCCCGCCAGGCCCTACGGCTAAGACGGGAGGCGTTCCTGGGCCGGATCGCGAGGAACAACCTGGCGGACGAAGGGCAGCCCGCCAACGTCATCAGCTGGGCTGACGCCATTGAGACGATGGTGCAGATGGAGGGCTGCCTCGAGTCTGATGCCGAGAGGCGACTGCTGGAACTCTGCAAGGAGACGGGGGTGCTCGGTGTCGAGCGGCTCAACGAGTCACTACGGTTCATTCACCTGACCTTCTGCGAGTTTCTGGCCGCAAAGGAGTATGCGCTCGGGCGCGTCAATGGCTGGCCGGAACTCGTGGTATCGCACAATGACTTCGTCCGGTCCAAGTTCCCACAGGTCAGGAGCCGATTGGTCGAGGTCGTCCCCTTCGCCGTAGCGTTGCTGCCCCCGTCACAGCGCGATGTTGCCCTCGGAGAAGTCTGGGCGATCGGCCAGCAAGGGGTGATGGGCCGTTGCCTCCTCGAGACGCAGCTCTACTCCAACCCGCTGTGGATCGAGTACGTGGAGGCCGAGCTGCAGTTCCTCAGCCAGATGGACGAGGCCCCCGAGGTCCAGATCGAGTGGCTGCGTCGGCTTCACCTGCTGAACGTCACCCTCATCGACTACGCCGATTGGTGCGTCGTTGCCGAGCGTCGGCCGGAGATTGACGGGGAGGAAGTCTTGGCCCGACTCGTCACCCTTCGCGTCGATCAGTTCAACAAGGTGTTCGCGTCGTACGCCTCGACGGATGCGGCTGCTGCGTTTCGGCTCTCCGAACGTTTGGGGATCAACCTCGTGAAGGAGAGACCTGACATAGTTGTGGACCAGATGGCGGATGCCCTCTTCGTCCTGTTCTGTCGTCAGAAGGCGGCGGAAGTCGTCGGTGATGACCAGTTGCTGTGGACCTGGGTCTTTGCCGAGGCGACCGCTCGGGTGGGTGAGAGCCAGATTCTGATGATGGACGCCGACACCCCCGAGTGGATGCTGAGGCGCGCAAGGCGGGTGACGAGGTCTCGGCGTTGGTACCCGGTTCGTCCCTCGCTCCGGCGATTCGTTATGGCGACGGTGGCATTCTCGGTGCGCAATCGTCTGCAGCGCCTCGGGGTCATCGTTGACGCGTGGAAGCGACGCTATGGACGCCCGTCGCTTGCCGAGAGCGCCTTGACCGTCGCCCTGGATGAGGCGGAGCAGCCAAGATGGTTGCGCGACCTTTCCGCCTTCTACGACTTCCGCCCACCTGGTCGCCAGCGACTGCGGGAAGCGGTCATCGTGCTCCTTGCTGTGCTCGTCATCGTGGTCTATCTGGTATCGGAAACCTTCCTCTTTGTCGTGCCCTCGCCCCTCGCCATCTGGGTTGTGGCTTCCAGTGTCGTGATCCTGTTGACGTATCCAGGAGCCCGACGCGAGATCTACTTCGGGGTCGTGACCGGGATGTCCTTCAATCGGTACCGCACGCGACACGAGCGCTACGTGCCCGGCCGTCTCCTGATCCCGATCCTGGACCGCTCGGTCAACGAGCACATTAAACAGGCGCGGAGAGAGCGCGCCCATCGTTCGGTGGAGCCGTGGCGAAGCACTGGTGGGTGAACAAGCCGTCGTACGTCGGTTCACCGACGTTTGCAGGCCTCGAACGGGATAGTCCCCGATTGTGCCTGGGACGGTGGCGATGGGACCCATCGTCGAAACCGGTCTCCATTCTGAGGCCCTGGCCATAGGTGTGGGCCGTGGCGCCTCAGAATGGATCAGATGAGAGCGCGGACGAGGGCGGTGGTGGCACAGGTGGCGGTGACCACCACCAGGAAGGGGGCGCGGCGCCACTGGGCGAGGACGGCGACGGCCGGGCCGGGCAGGCGGGCGTCGAGCACGAGGCGCCGGCCGTCGGTGAGCACCTGGAGGGCAATGAGGGCAGCCAGCAGGGCCACCGGCAGCAGCCCGGCCACCCGTTGGACCCCGGGGGTCGGCCAGCACCCGTTCGGGGACCGACAGGCCGGCCACCTTGAGCAGGTAGCAGGCCGCCGAGCCGGCCAGCACCGCGGTCCACATCATCCCGCCCCCCGGCGGAGGTCGGCGGCCACCGCCACCGCGGCGGCCAGCAGGACGGGGACGCCGGCCTGGGCCACGGTCCACGGCTCCCGGCCCCGGAGGCGGGGGGCCAGCAGGGCCACGAAGGCGGCCGGCCCGGCCACGTCCAGGCCCAGGGCGCCGGGGTCGTCCTGGGCCGCCCCCATGGCCGCTCTCGTCGATGACCAGGTGGGCGGCGGCCAGCCGCCGGCGCCCCCCGGACCTGGAGCAGGGGCGAGAGCCGCAGCCCAGAAGGCGTTGCGCGCCCCCAGCAGGACGGTGGTGGCCGCCCCGGCCAGGGGGTGGCCCCCGCCGGCCACCGTGCCCACCATGGCGAACTGCGACCCGCCGGTGAACATGAGCACGCTCAGGGCGCAGGCCTGGGCGGGCGACAGCCCGGCGGCCACCGCCACCGCACCGAACGAGGTGCCGTAGGCCCCGGTCACCGCCCCGATGGCCACCGCGTCGCGGAGGACGGTCCGCCGCTCCCCTGCCGGGACGGCGCTGGGCGGCCGGCCTCCCCGCCGGCCGGGTGGCTCAGGCGTCGGGTTCGTCACCCTCGAGGGGCTCGTCGCCGTCGGGCTCGGAGGCCGGCGCACCGGCGGCGTCGGGTCCGGGGGCTCCGGCCGACCCTTCGGCCCGGCCCTGGCCCGAGGTCTCGTCGTCGGCCCCGGCGCCGCCGCCGGTGTCGTCGGCCTCGGCCGGCGCGGCGGGGGTGCTGGCCAGGGCGGCGGTGATCTCGTCGTCGGTGAGGCGGCGGAAGGCCCGGCGGGTGCCGTTGCGGTCCAGCACCGCGGCCTCCACCTCGCCGGCCGACAGGGTGCGGTCCGGGCCGGCCAGGGCGCCCATCGCGGCGGCCAGCACTTCGACGGTGGTGGCGCCGGTGTCGTGGGCGGCCTCGAAGCGGCCGGCGATGGCCTCGGCGTCGCCGCCCAGCACGGCCCGGGACGGCTCGTCGATGACGGTGCCGTCGTAGAGGATGTGGAAGATCTGGTCGCCGGCGGCCTCGTGGCCCACCTCGGCCACCAGGATCTCGACCTCCAGCGGCTTCATCTCGTGGGTGAAGACCTGGCCCAGGGCCTGGGCGTAGGCGTTGGCCAGGCTGCGGGCATCGACGTCCTCGCGGCTGTAGGAGTAGCCCTTGAGGTCGGCGTGGCGCACCCCGGCCACCCGGAGCTGGTCGAACTCGTTGTAGCGCCCCACCCCGGCGAAGGCGATGCGGTCGTAGATCTCGCTGATCTTGCGCAGGGTGGCCGACGGGTTCTCGGCGCACAGCAGGATGCCGTCGGAGCAGATGGCGGCGATGAGGCTGCGTCCCCGGGCGATGCCCTTGCGGGCGTAGTCGGCCCGGTCCTTCATCACCTGTTCCGGTGCGACGTAGAAGGGCATGCTCATCGTGCGTCACCACCCGAGATCTGGCCGCCGGCGGGGGCGGTGGTGCCCCGGCTGACCCGCTCGGCCTCCAGCAGGGTGGCGAAGCGCTCGGACAGCTCGACGTCGGGCACCCGCTGGTAGCCCTGGTCGCTGATGGTGGCCACCACCGGCCAGATGCCCCGCAGGGCATCGGGTCCGCCGGTGGCCGAGTCCTCGTCCGCCGCCGTCCACAGGGCCCGCAGGGCCAGGTCGACCACCGCGGCCCGGTCCAGCCCGGGCCGGAAGCCCAGCTTCACCACGGTGCCGGCGTGGAGCATGCCGGAGCCCGAGGCCGCGTAGTCCTGCTCCTCGTAGCGGCCGCCGGTGACGTCGTACTGGAACAGCCGCCCCGAGCCCCGAGCCAGGTCGTAGCCGGCGAAGAGGGGCACGACGGCCAGGCCCTGCATGGCCGCCGGCAGGTGGTTGCGCACCATCTGGCTGAGCTGGTTGGCCTTGCCCTCCAGCGACAGGTGCGAGCCCTCGACCTTCTCGTAGTGCTCGAGCTGGAGCTGGAACAGCGTGACCATCTCGATGGCCGGCCCGGCGGCGCCGGCGATGGCCACCCCGGAGAACCGGTCGGCCGGGAACACCTTCTCGATGGTGCGGTGGCTGATGAGGTGGCCGGAGGTGGCCCGCCGGTCGCCGGCCATGACCACGCCCTCGGCGTAGCGGACGGCGACCACGGTGGTGCCGTGCGGGATGCGCAGGGCATCGGCCAACGGGGTGAGCGGGGGTTCCGAGGCCCGGCCGGCGCGGCGCACCAGGCCGGCGAAGTCGGGGCCCGGGTCGTCGTGGGGACCGAAGAGGGGCAGGGTCACGGCGTGGACCCTAGCGGCCGTCTACTGCCCGCCCTTCTGGACGTAGGAGCGGACGAAGTCCTCGGCGTTGGTCTCCAGCACGTCATCGATCTCGTCGAGGATGTCGTCGATGTCGGCCTTGATCTCCTCGCCCCGCTCGCTGGGCTGCGGCGCGTCGGCGACCTCCTCGGCCTCCCGCTGGGGGGCGCTGCGCTTCTTCTGCTCCCGTTCAGCCATGTCGCTCTCCGTTGTCTCGACGCCCCCCGGTCACGACGACAGTCGGGCGACCAGCTCGGCCGGGGTTGCGCACTCGTCCAACAACCTACCGACGTGAGCCTCGGTCCCGCGCGACGGTTCCATCATGGGCACCCGGCGCAGCGGCTCGGCCCCCACGTCGAAGACCAGGGAGTCCCAGTTGGCGGCCACGATGCTGGAGGCGAACTTGGCCAGGCAACGGCCCCGGAAGTAGGCCCGGGTGTCGGTGGGGGGCTCGGTCACGGCCCGGGCCACCTCGTCGTCACCGGTGATGCGCTCCAGGCCCAGGCGGCGGGCCAGGCTCCGCTCGGGCCGGAGGTCGTGGTACTGGAGGGCCAGGGCCGCCACCCGGGGGTCGGCCCAGGTGGCGTCGTGGCGATCGACCCAGCCCTGGATGAGGCGGCGCTTGGCCACCCAGTCGACCTGGCCGGCCACCGAGTCGGGGTCGGCCTCCAGGCCGGTCAGCACCTGCTCCCAGCGGCGCAGCACCTCGCCACCCACCGCGTCGCCGCCCACCGCGTCCAGGCCGTGCTCCTCGGCCCACTTCTGGGCCCGGGCCAGCAGCTCGAACTGGACCTCCAGGGCGGTCATGGACGGCCCGTCGGCCAGCTCCACCACCGTGGCCAGCGTGGGATCGTGGGACACGGCCCGCACCGCGGCCACCGGGTTGCGCAGGGCCAGGCTGCGGTCCAGGGCCTCGTCCTCGACCATGGCCAGCACGATGGCGGTGGAGCCCACCTTCAGGAAGGTGGCCACCTCGGCCAGGTTGGCGTCGCCGGCGATGACGTGCAGGCGCCGGTAGCGCTGGGCATCGGCGTGGGGCTCGTCCCGGGTGTTGACGATGGGTCGCTTGAGCGTGGTCTCCAGGCCCACCTCGGCCTCGAAGAAGTCGGCCCGCTGGCTGAGCTGGTACGGCACCTCGGGGGCCCCGGGCCCGGCCCCGCTGGCCTCGGCCCCGACCTTGCCCGACCCGGTGAACACCTGGCGGGTGACGAAGTGGGTGGTGGCCGCGGTGACGATGCGCCCGAAGGGCACGGCCCGGTCCATCAGGTAGTTCTCGTGGCAGCCGTAGGAGTTGCCCTTGCCGTCCGAGTTGTTCTTGTGGACCACGATGTCCTGGCCCGGGGGCAGCATGCGCCCGGCCGCGGCCATGGCCCGGGCCACGATGACCTCGGCGGCCCGGTCGAAGACCACCACGGCCCGGGCATCGGCGCACTCCGGGGTGGAGACCTCCGGGTGGGCGTGGTCGACGTAGAAGCGGGCCCCGTTGGTGAGCACGGCGTTGACCAGGTGGGTCTCCACCTCGGGGGGGGCGGCGTCGGCCGGGGCCCGGCCCCGGGCGTCGCGCCCCGGTGACTCGTCCTCGAAGTCCCAGCCCACGGGGGGGCTGCCGGCCGCCGCGGTGACGGCCAGCTCCGAGACGTAGGCGTTGATGAGCAAGCTGGACGCGGTGACCGGGTTGGACTCGGCCAGGCCCCGGTGGACGATGCCGTACTCGGTCTCGATGCCGCAGATCTTGCCGATGGCCATGGACGTCCCCCGGAGCCGGCGGGCTACAGGTACTGCCCGGTGGCGACCCGCTCGATGGAGCGACCCCCGGCCACCTCGCCGTCGGTGTCGTCGTGGGTGACGATGGTGCGCACGTAGACGATGCGCTCGCCCTTCTTGCCCGAGATCTTGGCCCAGTCGTCGGGGTTGGTGGTGTTGGGCAGGTCCTCGTGCTCCTTGTACTCCTGGTGGATGGAGGCCAGGAGGTCGTCGGTGCGGATGCCCTTGGGGGCGCCGGCCAGGTGGCGCTTGATGGCCAGCTTCTTGGCCCGGCGGACGATGTTCTCGATCATGGCCCCGGACGAGAAGTCCTTGAAGTACATGACCTCCTTGTCCCCGTTCTGGTAGGTGATCTCCAGGAACTGGTTGGCCTCGTCCACCCGGTACATCTCGGCCACCGTGACCTCGATCATCCCCTGCACGCACTTGTGGCGGTCGCCCCCGCCCAGGCTGGCCACCTCCTCGGCGTCCAGGGGCAGGTCGGTGGTCAGGTACTGGCCGAAGATCTGGGTGGCGGCCTCCTCGTCGGGGCGCTCGATCTTGATCTTCACGTCCAGGCGGCCGGGCCGCAGGATGGCCGGATCGATCAGGTCCTCACGGTTGGAGGCGCCGATCACGATGACGTTGCGCAGGGCCTCGACCCCGTCGATCTCGGCCAGCAGCTGGGGCACGATGGTCGACTCCATGTCCGAGCTGATGCCGGTGCCGCGGGTGCGGAACATGGAGTCCATCTCGTCGAAGAAGACGATGACGGGCCAGCCCTCCTCGCTCTTCTCCCGAGCCCGCTGGAACACCAGGCGGATCTGGCGTTCGGTCTCGCCCACGTACTTGTTGAGCAGCTCGGGGCCCTTGATGTTGAGGAAGTAGCTGCGGGCCTCGCTGTCCCCGGCCGAGTCGGCCACCTTCTTGGCCAGCGAGTTGGCCACCGCCTTGGCGATCAGGGTCTTGCCGCAGCCGGGGGGGCCGTAGAGCAGGATGCCCTTGGGGGCGGGCAGGCGGTGCTCGGCGAACAGGTCGGCGTGCAGGAACGGCAGCTCGACGGCGTCGGCGATCTGCTCGATCTGGCTGTCCAGGCCGCCCACGTCCTCGTAGGAGATGTCGGGCACCTCCTCCAGCACCAGCTCCTCCACCTCGGGCCGGGCCAGGCGCTCCAGCAGCAGGCCGGAGCGGGGGTCCATGCGCAGGGCGTCGCCCGAGCGGAGGGGCACGCCCTTGAGCGAGGCCGCGATCTCGCACACCCGCTCGTCGTCGGCCCGCCCCACCACGATGGCCCGGGAGCCGTGGTCGATGACCTCCTTGAGGGTGACCAGCTCACCGGTGCCGTCGGCGGTCCGGGCCAGCACGATGGTGAAGGACTCGTTGAGGACGACCTCGCTGCCCCGCTCCAGCTCCTCGGCCGCCTCGGGCAGCACCGCCACCCGCATCTTGCGGCCGCCGGACATGACGTCCACCGTGCCGTCGTCGTTGAGGCCCAGCACCGACCCGTAGGCGGCCGGGGGCTGGGTCAGCTTGTCGACCTCCTCGCGCAGGGCGGCGATCTGGTCGCGGGCCTCGCGCAGGGTGTAGGCCAGCTTCTCGTTCTGGCTGACGGCGTGGGCCAGCTGGCCCTTGGTCTCCAGCAGCCGCTCCTCCAGGGTGCGGACCCGCTTGGGCGCGTCCTGGAGGCGGCGGCGGAGGACGACGACCTCCTCCTCCAAGGCAGTGGCCTGCTCGCGCAGGTCCTCGATGCCCTCGGCGCTGTCGGGGTGAGGGTCTCGGTGCTCCTCGACGGTGACCACCTCCCGGGCGGTGTCGCCCCCCGAGCGGGCCGGGAAGCCTCCCTCGGCACCCTAACCGGGTGCCGTCCCCGTTCGGCGCGACGCCGGGAGCGGGCGGGACGGCCGGGTTTCTCCGAGGCGCCAGCCTCGGTCTCGGGCACGTGACGGGTGACCTTTCCCTGGATGTTGCCGTGTTTATCGGGTCGGGGACTACCCTGGACCCCGCAGCGCCGGGACCAGCCCGGCCGAGGTTCCACGAGCGCCCGCTCAGGGAGGCGTAGACGACGATGAAGGTCTGGATCGACCAGGATCTCTGCACCGGGGACGGCCTCTGCGAGGAGATCGCGCCCGACGTCTTCACGCTCCTCGACGACGGCCTGGCCTACGTCAAGGAGGGCGACAAGGTTTACGCCGACCCGGGCGGGGCCGAGGGCTTGGCCGTCATCCCCGACGGGCAGCTGGAGGCCACCATCGAGTCGGCCGAGGAGTGCCCGGGCGAGTGCATCTTCATCGAGCCGCCCGAGTGACTCAGGCCGCGCAGGGGCCGGCGGCGACGGGCCCCGCGGCCCGGGCCACGATGGCGGTGACCTCGGCGGTCGAGACGGCGTAGGCCACGCCCGGGCGGTCGGGAGCGATGGCGAAGGCCACGCCCACCACCCGGCCCTCGCCGTCGACCAGCGGCGAGCCCGAGTCGCCGGGGGCCAGCTCGGAGGCCAGGATCAGGACCTCGCGGTCCACGCCGGGCCGCCCGTAGATGTCGGAGCCCACGGCGTCGACCCGCTGGCGGACCTCGAACGGCGACAGCTCCAGGGGGCCGCCCCCGGGGTGGCCGAACACGGCGCCGCGCTGGCCGACCTCGGACGGCACGACAGCCAGCGGCTCGGCGTCGAGGCCCGGGGCCCGCAGGACGGCCAGGTCCACCTCGGGGTCGAAGGCCACCAGGGTGGCGGGCACCCGCTCCCCGTCCTGGGCCTCCAGCTCGGTGGCCGGCTCGCCCGCCACCACGTGGGCGTTGGTGACCACCACGCCGGGCTGCACCACCCATCCGGTGCCCTCCTGGATGCGGTCGCAGGCCTCGCCCACCACCTTGACCACCGAGCCGGCCACCGCCTGGGCCTGGGCCCGGTCGATGCCGGTGCCCTCGGGCACGGGGCCCACGTCCGGGCTGCGGTTCAGGCCGTCGAAGACCTGGGGGTAGCCGTCGCCCAGCAGGCGACGCAGGGTCCGGGTGGCGTCGGGGGCGGCGGGCAGGCCCTCGGCCAGGGCCTCGACGACGCGGGAGCGCCGCACCTCGCGAGCCGGCCAGCCCGACACATCGGCCACCGCCGGGACCAGCAGCCACACCAGGGCCAGGAGCCCGACCACCCCGGCCGCGGCCCCGCCCAGGGCGTCGACCCGCTTTCCCCTCGTGCTGGTGATGCCCACCTGGGCCCGGGTGCCGACCAGGACCCCGAGGGCCTGGCCCACGGCGGCGCCACCGACCAGCAGCCCGGCCGCCACCAGGAGCAGCTCGCCCCGGTCGGCCCGCTCCCCCAGGGACTCGATGACCCGGGGCATGAGCCGGGCGGCCAGCACCACCCCGATGACCATGCCGGCCCACGACGCGGCCCGGGCCACGAAGCCCAGCCGGTAGCCGCCCACCGCCGCCCCGATCAGCAGGGCGACGATGAGCAGGTCGAGCACGGACGCGATCCGCCTCAGCGCGCCAGCAGCCGGGCGTGGGTGAGGAACCCGGTGTGGGCCACCATGCGGTGGTCGGGTCGCACCGCCTCGCCCTCGATGTACCAGCCCCGTTGGAGCACCTCGACGGTCTCGGCCATGGCGAAGGGGCTGCGCTCCAGCTCCTGGCGGAGGCGGCTGGCCTGGGTGATCTGCGGCGTGTAGGCCACCAGCAGCCCCCCGGGTTGGAGGGCGGCGGCCGCCGGGGCCACCACCCGCCACGGCTCGGGCAGGTCGAGCACCACCCGGTCGACGTCGCTCTCGTCGATGCCCTCGTAGCAGTCCCGCAACTGGACCCGGTAGCGCTCGCTCACCTCCGGACCCAGGAAGTCCCGCACGTTGCGCTGGGCCCGGGTGGCGAAGTCGTCCCGCAGCTCGTAGCCCACCACCTCGGCCCCGGCCCGGAGCAGCCCCATGGACAGGGCGCCGGAGCCCACGCCGGACTCCAGCACCCGGACCCCGGGCCCGATGTCGGCGATCATCAGGATCGGCCCGATGTCCTTGGGGTAGATGACCTGGGCCCCCCGCGGCATCTTCAGCACGTAGTCGCTGAGGGTGGGGCGCAGCACCGTGTAGCGGGAGTGGCGGCTGGAGCGCACCTCGCGCCCCGGTCCCTGCCCGATGAGGGCGTCGTGGGCCACGATCCCGGCGTGGGAGTGGAACTCCCCGCCCTCCTCCAGGGTGACGAGGTAGCGCCGCTTCTTGGCGTCGACCAGCAGGACCAGGTCGCCGGCGGCCAGCGCGGTCATCGGCGGCGCCCCTTGCGGGCCGGCCCCAGGGCCACGGGCTCGGCCTGCCGGGCCTTGGCCGCCAGGCGGCAGAAGGCGCACACCTCGCCGGAGGCGGGGGCGCCGCACTCGGCGCAGCGGGCCAGGGGCCCCTGGGCCTCGTCGCCGGGCCGGCCGTCGTCGGCGAAGCGGTCGACGGCGCGCTCCAGGAAGCCGAAGTACAGGTCGTGCTTGGCGTTGGGCGTCCGGCGCTCCAGGTCGTTGAGCGTCTCCTTGTAGCCCAGGTGCTTGTTGCCGGCGGCCATGGGGCACTCCTCGACCTGGTAGTCGATGCCCCGCAGGATGCAGTAGGCGGCCGTCTCCCGCTCGGTCAGGCGGACCAGGGGCTTGACCTTGCGGGGGAAGCCGTCCCGGGCCGCCAGCACGGGGCGCTGGCGGCCCAGGTACTCGGCCTGCCACTTGAGCAGGTTGCCGAACAGCACCGCGGCCTCGTCGTCCAGGTTGTGGCCGGTGGCCACCGCGTCGTAGCCGCCCTCCCGGGCGGCCCGGTCGAAGATGTGGCGCTTGGACAGGCCGCAGGCCGAGCACGGCACCCGGCGGGTGGCGGCCGCCGCGGTGGGCACGTCGAAGCCCTCGTCGGCCCGCAGGTCCACCTCGACCAGGTGGAGGCCCCGGGCCTCGGCGAAGCGGTGGACGTAGCCCCCGGAGACGTCGCTGTAGCCGTCGATGCCCAGGCCCAGGTACAGGCCGTCGGCCAGGTAGCCCAGCTCGCCCAGGATGTCCCACAGGGCCAGGCTGTCCTTGCCGCCCGAGACCGCCACCAGCACCCGCTCGCCGGGGGCCAGCATGGCGAAGCGGTCGATGGCCTTGGCCACCTGGTCGCGGCACAGGCGCAGGAAGTGCTCGGGGCAGAAGTTGGCGTTGTGGCGACGGACGTCGATGACCGCCGGCTCCCGGCACACCCGGCACTTCACGACGCGCCCCCGGAGATGACGGGCCGGATCTCCACCTCGGCCTCGGCCGGCAGCACGCTGTCGCCGGGCACCAGGGTGCCGTCGCGGATGACCAGCACCGACTCCCGGTTCAGGCCCAGGCGGTCGACCAGGACCGAGACCATGACCGGGCCGTCGACCTCGATGGTGCGGCTGGGGTTGCGGAGGCGGACCTGCACGGCGCCCATGGTGGCAGAGCCGACCACCGGCTCCCCACCCGGTGGGTTCAGCTCCGGCGGGAGGCCCGGGCCGCGGCCTTGGCCGCCTTGCCGGCCCGGCGGCGGCCCTCGTCCTCGGCGGCCCGGGTGATCGTCTCGTTGGTGATGACGATGCGCTCGCCGGGGGCCAGGGGCTCCTTGATGAGGATCTCGGCGTCCTTGACGCTCATGGCCCGGAGCCGTTGCAGGCCCCAGGCGCCCACGCCGAGGGCCAGCCAGTGGCCGCCCTTGCCCCGCAGGCCCTGGGCGAAGCCGAAGCGCTGGACCCGGACCACCAGCTTCCACAGGCCGCGGGGGCCGGGGGTCACCTTCCGGGGCACGAGCCCTCCCGGGCCGACGGGGTGGCGGCCATCAGAACCGCCGCACCTCGACGATGGTGGTCTTGCGCCGGCCGCGCTTCTGGCCCAGCAGGAACACCACGACCACCGCGGCCACGGCCACCGCGGCCCCGACGGCCAGGGCCACGCCCTTGGCCGACTCGGCCGTCTCGTCGACCTCGCCCTGCAGCTCGCGGAACTTGGACTCGATGTCGGCCCGGCTGATCCTGGTGTCGGTGGCGGTGGGGGGCATCAACGGGTTCCCTTCGGGGCGGCGGGGTCCTGGCGCGACGTCATGGCCCGCCGGGTGAGCAGCAGGACCACGCCGGCCACCACCAGGGTCACCAGGTAGGGCACGGGGCTGACCCGGCCGTCGACGGCGTCGCCCCCCTCGGCCTGCACGGCCCGCAGGACGGCCACGGTGAGCTCGATGACGCCGATGCCGACCAGGACCGAGCCGATCAGGCCCCACTTGGCGAAGGCCAGCAGGCCCTTCAGGGGGTCGAGGGTCTCCTGCTTGGCGTAGTCGCGGACGAGGGCCCAGATCTCGGTGGCGCTCTCCTTGGGGCTGCGATCGCCGCCCTGGGCCTTGTCGGACGTGGCCACTGCGTCTCCGTGGGGGTCGTGCCGCGGGGGCGGCGACGGGCCCGGGGGGCCCCTGGGGTCGGACCTTCCTACCCGTCGCACCGGGTCGACGCAAGGACGCCGCGCCTGGTCGGGGGCCGGTGCCCGGGCCCGCGGCCCCGCTCAGGCCCGATCCAGGTGGCGGCGGCGGAGCCACAGGTGCTCCAGGGCCCGCACCGCCCGGTCGGCGGAGGAGTAGCACAGCCGGCCGGTGGCCCGGACGGTGGCCGGGCCCGGGTTCTCGGGGTCGGCCACGGCCAGCTCGGTGGCGCACAGGATGGGCTTGCCGACCGCGGCGCTGATGTCGGCCGCGGCCTGGGCGAAGCGGGCGTCCTGGCGCTCGTGGTACTCGACGATGCGGCCCAGCCCGTGGTCCGGGAAGTAGGGCCCGTGGCGCATGAGCCGGCCCTGGTTGGCCTGGATGCCGAGGCCCAGGTAGATCACGGCGTCGACCTCGGGGTGGGCGGCGATCAGCTCCAGCACCTCGGGGATGGTGTCGCGGGTCTCGCCGCCGGCCAGGTCGACGGGGTTGCTCCCGCTCCACCGGGGGGGCAGCTTCTCGTCGATGGCGGCCCGGAGGTCGTCGGGCAGGACGGCCAGCTCCAGGGCCGAGCGCGTGATGGCATCGGCGCACACCACCCCCCAGCCCCCGGCCGTGGTCATCACCACGATGCGGGGGCCGGACGGCAGCGGCTGGGTGGCGAAGGTGGCGGCGGCCTCGAAGGCGTCCTCCACCGAGGAGGCCCGGGTCACGCCGGCCTGGCGGCAGGCCCCGTCGAAGACCCGGTCGTCGGTGGCCAGCGACCCGGTGTGGCTGGCCGCGGCCTTCTGGCCCCCGGCGGTGGCGCCCCCCTTGAGCAGGACCAGGGGCTGGCGGGCGGCCACCCCCCGGAGACGGTCGAAGAAGGCCCGGCCGTCGGCCACGCCCTCCACGTAGGCCAGGCCCACGGTGGTGGCCGCGTCGTCGGCGTAGTGCTCCAGGTAGTCGGCCACGGTGACGGCAGCGGCGTTGCCGGCGCTGACCGCCCGGCTGATGCCGATGCCGGTGGCCACGGCCAGGTTCTCGAAGCTGGACACGAAGTTGCCGGACTGGCTGGCCACCCCGATGCTCCCGGCCGGGGGGTAGGGGGCCACGATCTGGGCGCACAGCGACACGGGGGTCGACACCACGCCCTGCCCGTTGGGCCCGGCCAGCAGGACGCCCAGCTCGGCGCACAGGTCCACCAGCTCGTCCTGGGCCACCTGGCCCTCGGGGCCGGCCTCGCCGTAGCCGGCCGAGGTCACGAAGGCGGCCCGCACCCCCTTGGCCGCCGCCGCCCGCAGCAGCTCGGGGTTGGCCGCCGCCGGGGTGCACAGGAAGATCAGGTCGGCGTAGCCGTCGGGAACCTGGGCCACGTCGTCCACGGTCTGGACGCCCAGCACCTCGGCCCGGTCCCGGTTGGTGCCGAACACCCGGCCCTCGTAGCCGGCGGCCAGGATGTTGTGGAGGGTGACGAAGCCGAACTTGCCGGGGTGGCTGGAAGCCCCGGCCACGATCACCCCCCGGGGTTCGAACAGGGCCCGGAACTGCTCGGCCGTCGGTCGGTTCTGAGGCGCCTCCGCACGTGATGGCGAACCGTGGCGCCTCGGAACCCCGTCGCCGTCGCCAGCCGACGGTTCTGAGGCGGCTCCGCTCGTGGGAGCGTGCGCTGGCGCCTCAGAACCGGACAGCTCGACCAGGGCATCGACGGCCACCGGGCGGCCGTCCACCACGATCAGGGGGTTGAGGTCGATGGCCCGGATGGTGGGGTCGGCCTCCACCGCGGCGGACAGGCCCAGCAGGACGGCGCACAGGGCGTCGCGGTCGACGGCCGGCTCGCCCCGGAACGGGCCCAGCAGGGCCTGGGTGGCCAGGCCGTCGATCATGTCCTCGGCGTCGGCCCGCCGCAGCGGGGCCAGGCGCACCACGGCGTCGCCCACCGCCTCGGCCAGGATGCCGCCCACGCCCAGCAGGACGGTGGGGCCGAACTGCTCGTCCACCGCCACCCCGGCGATCAGCTCCCGGTTGCCCCGCACCATGGGGGCCACCAGCAGCGACACGCCCCCGTCGGCCGGCGTGGCCGCGCCCAGCAGGTCGGTGGCCGCGGCCCGCACCGCCTCGTCGTCGGCCAGGCCCAGGCGGACAAGGCCCCGCTCGGTCTTGTGGGCGATGGCGTCCCCGCACAGCTTCACCACCACCGGCAGGCCCAGCTCGGCCGCGGCGGCCACCGCCTCCTCGGCCGTGGCCGCCTCCCGCTCGTCGAGCAGGGGCACGCCGTGGCCGGCCAGGAGGCGCTTGGAGGCCGCCTCCGACAGGGTGCGGGAGGCGGGCGGGGCGGGTGAGGTGGGGACGGGCACGGCGCCCGACACTAGGGGGCGGCCCCCCGGGCCTCAGGCCTCGGCGCCGGGCAGCAGGGCGGTGCGGAACAGGGCCCGGACGTGGTCGAGCCGGCCCTCCAGCACCTCGGCGCTGAAGGGGTCCCGGCCCAGCAGGCCCTGGAGGAACGGGCCGTCGCTGAAGTACGAGAGCAGGGCGCCGTAGCCGGAGAGGATGAGCTGCTCGGGGTCGTGCTGGCGGAACCGGCCGGCGTCCATCTCCCGCTGGAAGTAGCCCACGGCCCGGAGGAAGTGGGGCCGCAGCACCTTGCCCAGGTCGATGGGCAGGTGCTGGCCGCCCTCCAGGGCCTCCCGGCGGGCCATGCGCACGAAGTCGGGGTTCTCCTGGAAGAACCGGAAGCCGGCCGTGATGACCTGGTCGACCTTGTTCCACCCCTCGGCCGAGGGCTCCTCCACGGCCTGCTCGACGCGGGCCGACCACTCGGCCATGACCCCGAGGAACACCTCGGCGTAGATGGCGTCCTTGGACGGGAAGTGGTGGAGGATGCTGGGCCGGCGGATGCCCACCCCGGCGGCGATGTCGTTCAGGGACGTCCCGTCGAAGCCGTTCTCGGCGAAGCAGCGCCGGGCCTCGACCAGGATCGCCTCCCGCGTCGAGAGCGTCGCCTTGGCCACGGCCGGCAGGGTACCGCCCGGGTACGACGCCCTCCGACCCCACCCGCCACCCTGAGCGTGTCGGCTGCGCCGACCCGTACTGTTGCTGCGTGACGGTGCTGGCCGGGTCCCGGGTGGTGACGCCGACGGGCGTCCTGGCCCCCGGCCTGGTGGAGGTCGACGGCGGCCGCATCGTCTCGGTGGCGCCCACCACCGGCCCCGTGCCCGACCGGGTGCTGGCCCCGGGCTTCGTCGACCTCCAGGTCAACGGCATCGACGACGTGGACGTGGCCGGGGCCGACCCCGCGGGCTGGGAGCGCCTCGACCGCCTGCTGGCCGCCCAGGGCACCACCACCTGGTGCCCCACCCTGGTCACCGCTCCCCTCGACGCCTACCCCGGCCGCCTGGCGGCCATCGCCGCCGCCGCCGAGCGGCCCGGGCCCCGGCCCCAGGTGGCCGGCGCCCACCTGGAGGGCCCGTTCCTGGGCGACCGGCCCGGCGCCCACCCCCCGGACCTGGTCCGCCCCCCGGACCCGGAGTGGATCGCCACCCTCCCGCCCATCGTGCGGGTGGTGACCCTGGGGGCCGAGCCCCCCGGGGCCCTGGACGCCGTCCGGGCCGTGGCCGCCCGGCGGGGCCTGGCCGCCATCGGCCACTCAGCGGCCACCCTGGCCCAGGCCGGGGCGGCCGTCGACGCCGGGGCCCGGCTGGTCACCCACGGCTACAACGCCATGTCGCCCCTCCACCACCGGGAGCCGGGCCTGGTGGGCGCGTTCCTGACCGACGACCGGGTGGCCGTGTCGCTGGTGGCCGACGGGGCCCACGTGCACCCGGCGGCCCTGGAGGTGGCCTTCCGGTGCAAGCCCGACGGCCGGATCGTGCTGGTCACCGACTCGGTGGCCTGGCGGGCCGGCCGGGTCGGGGAGATCGGCCTGGCCCACGACGGCACCGTCCCCCGCCTGGCCGACGGCACCATGGCCGGCTCCAGCCTGGCCATGGACCAGGCCGTGGCGTACGTCGTCCAGGTGGTCGGGGTGCCGTTGGAGCGGGCGGTGCGGGCCGCCTCGACCACGCCCGCCTCCCTCCTGGGCCTGGCCGACCGCGGCGCCCTGGCTCCCGGCCGCCGGGCCGACGTCGTGGCCCTGGACCCCGCCTCCCTGCGCTGCACCGCCACCTGGATCGCCGCCACCCAGGTCCACGGCTGACCGTCGGGGACCGAGGGGGCCAGGGCCTACGGTGGGGCCATGGACATCGTGGCCGCCGTGTTCATCGAGGAGATGGAGATGCGGTCGGTGCCGGGGCCGTCGACCCGCATCGACCTGACCGGGGTCCACTTCTCCCTGGCCGCCCCCTCCCCCGTGCCCGTCACCATCGAGCCCCACCTGCTGGTGCTGGTCCGGTGCCGGGAGGACGAGGCCGGCCAGGGGGCCCTGGAGGTCACCTACCACCGCGACGGTGAGCAGATCGCCCGCAACGTCCAGCCCCTCCAGGTCGAGCCGGGCAAGTTCAACTACCGCCTGGTCCGGGCCCAGCTGGAGTTCGCCGACTACGGCGTGGTCGAGGCCCACTGCCGGCTCGACGCCGGGCCCATCATCGCCGTGCCCCTCACCCTGCTGCCCCCGGTGGGCTGACGCCGCCCGTCGTGTTCGCGGCCGCCCTGTCCCAACACCCGGTCCCGGCCGAGGCCGTGGGCGAGGTGGTGGGCAGCGTGCTCGACCAGGTCGGCCCGGGCCCCGACGTGGCCGTCCTGTTCGCCTCGCCCGGCCTGGCCGGGGCCATGGAGGACATCGCGGCCACGGTGCGGGCCATCCTCACCCCGGGCGTCCTGGTCGGGGCCACCGCCTCCACCGTCATCGGCGGGGGTCGGGAGGTCGACGACGGGCCCGCTCTGGCCCTGTGGGCCGGCCCGGCGCCCGGCGCCCAGGCGGTGCGGCTCGACGCCGTCACCGCCCCCGGCGGGGTCCAGGTCCGGGGCCTGCCCGCCGCGGCCGGCGAGGGCGGCCCCCGCACCCTCCTGCTGCTGGCCGATCCCTTCTCGCTGCCGACCGACGGCCTGCTCGAGGGCATGGGCCGCGACCTGCCGGAGCTCGCCGTCGTCGGCGGGCTGGCCTCGGCGGCCCGGGGCCCGGGCGGCAACCGGCTGGTGCTCGACGGCGAGGTCCGGTCCCACGGCGCGGTGGGCGTCCTGTTCCCGCCGGGGGCGGCGGTGACGTCCCTGGTGTCCCACGGCTGCCGGCCGGTGGGCGGGCCCATGATCGTCACCGAGGTCGACGGGTCGGTGCTGCTGGGCCTGGCCGGGCAACCGGCCCTGGACCGGTTGGTGGAGGTGGCCCGCGCCATCGCCCCCGACGACCGGCACCTGTTCGAGGCCGGTCCCCAGGTCGGGGTGGTGGTCGACGAGGCCAAGGCCACCTTCGGGACCGGCGACTTCCTGATCCGCGACGTGGTGGGGGCCGACGCCGACCGCCGGGGCGTGGCCGTCGGCGCCCGGGTCGAGGTGGGCACCACCGTGCAGTTCCACGTCCGCGACGCCGACAGCGCCGATGACGACCTCCGGCGGCTCCTGGCCGAGGTCGACGACGACCCCCCGGTGACCGGCGCCCTCCTGTTCAGCTGCAGCGGCCGGGGCCGGGCCTTCTTCGGCGAGCCCGACCACGACGCCGGCCTGGTGGCGGGCCTGGCCGGCCCGGCGGTGGCCGGCATGGCCTGCGCCGGGGAGATCGGCCCCATCGGCCCCCGGAGCCACCTGCACGGCTACACCGCCTCGGTGCTCCTGGTCCGCTCCGATCCCTGACCGCCGTCCCGCCGGGTCACGGCCACCGCCGCGGCCACGATCAGCAGGGGCACGATGGGCACCTTGAACCGGGCGTCGCCGAAGGTCACCAGTGGCGCGGCCAGCAGGCCCAGGGCGGCCAGGGGCACCAGCAGGCGGTCGCCCCGGCGACCCCGGGCCAGGCGGACCAGGCCCACCAACCCGAGCACGGCCACCGCCCGCCAGGCCAGCCCGCAGGCCCGGCGCAGCAGGAGCTGCCGGTCCTCGCTGATCCACGGGTCGTCGCCGTAGGACTGCACGGCCCGCACCGCGTCGTCGTCGCGGTCCACGGTGGCCACGAAGCGGTCCCACACCAGGCCCGGTTCGTCGCGCCACCCCTCCCGGATGAGGCGGAGGGCCGTGCGGGTCTTCTCCTCGTCGTTGCGGAGCTCGCCCTCGGTCCCGTCCTGGACCCCGGTGCCGGTGGCGCACTCGTCCTCGGCCAGGCGGAAGCCCCCGGTGGCCCCCGGCCCGTGGCCGATGCACAGGTTGTCGCCGGTGTTGGTGGACAGGGGCACGAAGGCGTCCATGCGCACGGCGTTGCGGGCCGTCCAGGGCAGGACGCACAGCACGCCGATGCCGGCCACCGCCCCCACCACCGCGGCCGTGCGCCGGAGCCCGGCCCGGGCCACCAGCAGGGACACGGCCAGGGCCAGCACCACCCCGGCGGAGACCGGCCGCACCAGCAGCACGCCCCCCAGGAGCAGGCCGGCGGCCACCAGGCGCCGCCCCCCCAGGCCGGCCGGCCACGGGCCGTCCCCCGGGGGCGGGACCAGGGCCACCAGCAGGCCCAGCAGCAGGGCGATGGCCAGCGTCTCGCTGAGCAGCGCCGCGGTGTGCAGCACCAGGTTGGGGTAGAGGGCCAAGCCCACCGCGGCCACCGCCCCGGCCGCGGCCGAGTGGAGCCGGCGGGCCAGGACGGCCACCAGGACGATGCTGGCCGTGCCCAGGACGGCCTGGGCCAGGCCCGCGGCCAGGGGCAGGTCGTCGGGCAGGGGGGTGTGCACCAGCACGGCGTCGATCACCCCCAGGAACCAGGGGTAGCCGGGCGGGAAATAGGCGGTCGGCTGGCCGGTGAGGGGCTCGACCATGCCGTGGCCCCGGGCGATGCCCTCGGCGTAGCCCACGTAGCGGGCCGGGTCGTAGAGGTTGGTCGGCGGGCGGGACGCCACCAGCACCCAGGCCACCCGCAGGGCCGCCCCCACCGCGGTGGCCCCGGCCACCACGGCCAGGGCCCGCTCGGCGCGGAGGGCGGCGGCGGCCGAGGTGGCCCGGGACCGCAGCGCCGCCGGGGCGCTCACGAGCCCGGTGATCCCGCCACCGCGGAGCGCTCCGACCGGCGGCGGCCCCGGAGGCGCCGGAGCGCCTCGCGCCCGCCCCACCAGGTCACCCGGGCCATGGACTCCACGATGATCCGGCCCGACATCTTCGACGTGCCCCGCTCGCGGTCGCGGAACTCGATGGGCACCTCGGAGATCCGCCCCCCCGCGGCGGTGACCCGGAAGGCCAGCTCGGTCATGAAGGCGTAGCCGTTGGCCCGGGTGGTGTCGTAGCCGATGGCCTCCAGCACCGAGGCCCGATAGGCCCGGAAGCCCGACGTGGCGTCGCGCAGGGGCAGGCCCAGCACCCAGCACGTGTAGCGGTTGCCGTAGCGGGACAGGGCCCGGCGGTGCAGGGGCCAGTTGGGGGTGCTGCCGCCGGGGATGTAGCGGGAGCCGGCCACCAGGTCGTGGCCCTCCTCGACCCCGGCCAGGAGGGTGGGGATGACGGCGGGGTCGAAGGAGAAGTCGGCGTCGATGGTGACCAGCACGTCGTGGCCGCGGGCGATGGCGTGGGCGAAGCCGGCCCGGTAGGCGTTGCCCAGGCCGTCCTTGCCGGCCCGTCGCAGGACGTCGACCCCGCCCAGCTCCTCCCCCACCCGCTCGGCCACGTCCGCGGTGCCGTCGGGGCTGGCGTCGTCGATGACCACGATGCCGGCGTCGGCCGCCGCGGCCCGGATGGCGCGCAGCACCGGCTCGATGTTGTCGGCCTCGTCGTAGGTCGGGACGAGCACCACGGGGCGCATGGCGGGCGACACTATCCCCGGGGCTCCGCAGCCCTCGACGCCGCCGCGGGGCCGGGCCGGAGGGTTCCGCCGCCCGGGAGGCCGGCCGCTACTCTCGCCCCGGCATGACCGTGAGCGCCGACGACGCCCCCGTGCCCGACGCCCCCGCGCCCGAGGCGGCCGCGGCCCGCGAGGGCGTGCTCGGCCCCCGGGCCCGGCTGGTGGCCCTGACCTTCCTCATGCTGTTCACCCAGCTGGCCCTGATCCGCTGGCTGGGGGCCGAGGTCTTCTACCTCTCCTACTTCTCGAACTTCGTGCTGCTGGGCAGCTTCCTGGGCATCGGGCTCGGCTTCCTGTGGGCCGGGCGGGGCGGGCGGTCGCTGTTCCCGTTCGCCCCGGCGTTGCTGGGGGCGCTGATCCTCTACGTCGACATCTTCCCCGTGCCCCTCAAGGTGCAGACCACGGGGCTGATCTTCTTCGACACCATCGAACCCCAGAGCCCCATCCCCCGGGAGGTGGTGCTGGTGGTGCTGTTCGTGGCCGTGGCCGCGGTGATGGCCGCCATCGGCGACGGCGTGGCCCGCACGTTCGGCACCTTCGCCCCCCTCGAGGCCTACAAGCTGGACCTGGTGGGCAGCGTGGCCGGCATCGCCAGCTTCGCCGCCCTGTCGTTCCTGGGGGCCCGGCCCATCGTGTGGGGGGTGATCATCGCCGCCATCGTGGCCCTGACCGTGGCCCCCCGTCCCCGCTGGCGGGCGGTGGTGGCCGCCGTCGGCCTGTTGGGCCTGCTGGTGCCGTTCGCGGCCGAGGCCACCCGGGGCGACGTGGTCTGGTCGCCCTACTACCGGATCCAGCACGAGCGCAACGAGTTCGGGGGGATCGACACCACCGTCAACCAGAGCCCCCACTGGACCCAGATCCCCATCGAGGACAACTACCTCTACGAGCTGGTCTACGAGAACAGCACCCGGCCCGAGGGCGGCCGCACCCTGGTCATCGGGGCCGGCTCGGGCAACGACGTGGCCTCCGCCCTGCGCCGGGGCGCCACCCACGTCGACGCGGTGGAGATCGACCAGAAGCTGCTCGACCTGGCCCGCGAGAGCCACCCCGACGACCCGTGGAGCGACCCCCGGGTGGACGTCCACGTGGACGACGGGCGGGCCTTCCTGGAGCGCACCGACGAGACGTGGGACAAGATCCTGCTGGCCCTGCCCGACTCCCTGACCCTGGTGCAGGGGGCGTCGTCGGTGCGGCTGGAGTCGTACCTGTTCACCCGGGAGGCGGCCGAGACGGCCCGGGACCGGCTGGCCCCCGGCGGCGTGTTCGCCATGTACAACTTCTACCGGCAGGACTGGCTGGTCGACCGCTACGCCAACACCCTGGAGCAGGCCTTCGGCACGGCCCCGTGCGTGACCAAGGTCGGGGCCTTCAACCTCTCGGTGCTCATCGCCTCCGAGGACCCCAGCGCCATCGACTGCCCGCCCGAGTCGCGGTGGGCCGGAGCCGAGGCCACCGACGCCCCCGAACCGGCCACCGACGACCACCCCTTCCCGTACCTGCGCGACCGCGGCATCCCCAGCATCTACGTGGTGTCGTCGCTGCTGATCCTGGCCTTCTCGCTGGTGGCCCTGCGCCTCGTGGGCGGCCCCCTGGGCGGGACCCTCGGCGTCGGGGGCCGGGACCGGGCCGACTCGTTCCGGGCCTACATGGACCTCTTCGCCATGGGCGTGGCCTTCCTCCTGCTGGAGACCAAGGGAGTGGTGGGCTTCGCCCTCTACTTCGGCACCACCTGGCTGGTCAACGCCCTGGTGTTCATGGGCGTCCTGCTCTCGGTGCTGGTGGCCGTGGCCGTGTCCCGCCGGGTCTCGTTCCGGCACCCCACCCGCCTCTACGGGGTGCTGCTGGCCGCCCTGGTGGTGGCCTGGCTGGTCCCGCCGGCCACCCTGCTGGACCTGCCGGTGGTGCCCCGCTTCCTGGCCGCCGTCACCCTGGCCTTCTTCCCCATCTTCACCGCCAACCTGGTCTTCACCCAGCGGTTCAAGGCCACCAGCAGCTCCATGACCGCCTTCGGGGCCAACCTGGTGGGCAGCATGGTGGGCGGCATCCTGGAGTACCTGGCCCTGGTCACCGGCTATCGCAACCTGCTGCTGGTGGTGGCCGTGGCCTACGGCGCCGCCTTCCTGCTGGGCCGCAAGGAGCTGGAGGCGGTGACCGAGCAGCCCGACCCGGCCGGGGCCCCCGGATGAGGCCCGGGCCGCGGTGAGCGAACCGGGCGACACCCGCCCCGCGCCGGCGGTGGCCGAGACCGCCGGGGACCGGGCTGACGGCCCCCCGGCCCCCGAGGCCGATCCGAGCGCCCCCACCGGTCGGCGCCGCCGGCCGTCGCTGGCCGCCGTCGGCCTGTGGGCCGTGGTGGTGGCCCCCCTGGCCGTGGCCGCGGTGGCCATGCGCCACCCCCGCTGGTACCCCATCGCCGACCTGGCCCAGGGCGAGCTCCGGGTCCGCGACGTGGGCGGCCGCCACACCCCGCTGATCGGCCTGGCCGGGCGCATCGGCGACTTCTCCGACCCGGGCAGCCACCCCGGGCCGCTGAGCTTCTGGGCCCTGGCCCCGATCTACCGCCTGCTGGGCGGCTCGGCCTGGGCCCTGGTGGTGTCCTCGGTGGCCCTGCACGCGGCGGCCATCGGCACCGCCCTGTGGACGGCCGGGCGACGGGCCGGCCTGCCCCTGGTGGCCGGGGTGGCCGCCGCCCTGGCCCTGCTGGTGCGCACCTACGGGGTCGAGGTCTTCATCGAGCCCTGGAACCCGCACCTGCCGGTCATGGCCTGGATCGTGTTCCTGCTGGCCCTGTGGTCGGTGCTGGACGGCGACCCGCCCCTGCTGGTGGTGGCGGTGGTGGCCGGCTCCTTCTGCGCCCAGACCCACCTGCCCTACCTGGGCCTGGTCGGGGCCCTGACCGGGTTCCTGGCCGTGCCGGTGGCGCTGTCCCTGTGGCCCCGGTGGCGGGCCCGGCGGGCGGCCCGGGCCCCGGGGGGCATCGAGGAGGTGGACCGGGGCCGGCTGGCCCGGTGGACGGCCGCGGCGGTGGTCGTGGGCGTGGCGCTGTGGACCCCGACGGTGCTGGACGAGCTGTTCGGCACCGGCAACGTCACCAAGATCCGGGAGTCCCTGTCCGACCCCGTCGAGCCGGTCACCGGCTTCGGGACCGGGATCCGCCAGCTCCTGTTCCAACTCGACCCCGGTCGCCTGGTGGGGTGGGGCCCGGAGCTGACGGCCCAGGGGGCGACCCGCTGGAACGTGGCCGGGACGGTGCTGGTGCTGGCCTGGGCCGCGGCGGCCGCCGGGGCCTGGCGCCTCGGGCACCGCCCGCTGCTGCGCCTGCACGCGGTGCTGGCCGCGGCCCTGGCCCTGGGCTGGCTGTCCATCAGCCGGGTCTACGGCACCCTCTGGTACTACCTGTTCCTGTGGACGTGGGGCCTGGGCGTCCTCATGCTCCTGGCCGTGGCCTGGACCGGCTGGGCCGCCCTGTCCCCGCGGCTCGGCCCCGGCCGGCGGACCGCCCTGCGGGGCGCCGCCGTGGGGGTGGCCGCCCTGGTGGCCGTGGTGGCGGCCGGCGCCTTCACCACCGACACGGTGGACGCCGAGCCGTCACGCCCCGACCTGTCGGCCACCCTGGGCGTGGTGGCCGACGGGACGGCCGAGGCCCTGGGCCGGGGCGAGGTCGTGGGCGGGGGCCGCTCCGGTCGCTACCTGGTCCGGTGGATCGACCCGGTCAGCATCGGGTCCCAGGGCATCGGCCTGGTCAACGAGCTGGAGCGGGCCGGGTTCACTGTCGGTGTCGACGAGGGCTTCGGGGCCGGCGCGGTCCGCTACCGGGTGCTGCCCGAGGCCGAGGCCACCGCGGTGGTCACCCTGGTGGTGGGGCCGGCCATCGCCGAGTGGCAGGCCCGCCCCGACGCCGACCAGGTGGCCTACGCCGACGAGCGCACCCCCGAGGAGCGCCAGGAGGCCGAGGCCCTGTCCGCCGAGGTCGACACCGAGCTCCGGGCCGCCGGGCTCCCGGCCGTGGCCGAGGAGTGGGTCGGCAACCTGTTCACCGCCACCCTGCACGCCGAGGTCCCCGAGCCCACGCGGGACAAGATGCTCCGCGTCCTGGACATCGGCGCCGCCGTCGCCGTCTTCGTCACCCCCCCCACCCGGAGCTGAGACGGCCGCCGTCACCGGCGGGCTCGTTCTCCCGCCCGCTTGCGCACGACCTGCTCGACCAGGTCGACCGAGCCCTCGAGGTCGGCGTGCTCCCACACCCGGATGACCTCCCACCCCTGTTGGGTCAGAGCGGCGTCCACCCGCCGGTCCCGCTCCACGTTCTTCTGGAGCTTCGGGACCCAGTAGCTCTGGTTCCGCTGGGGGACGTGCTGGTGCTCCGGGCACCCGTGCCAGAAGCACCCGTCCGCGAACACCGCCACACGGGCCCGGGAGAAGACGATGTCGGGCCGGACCCGCAGGTCGCCGCTGCGCAACAGGTGATCCTTCCGGAAGCGGAGGCCACGGCGGTGGAGGGCGGAACGGAGCCGGACCTCGAGCTTCGTGTCCTTGCGGCGGTTGGCCTTGCCGATCTTGGTGGCGGCCTCGTCCTTGGGCTCAGGGTAGGGGACGATGACCCCTCCGCCGAGGTTCACGGTCAGGGGGGCTGCGGCACCGGGAGGGCCGGCCACCGGCTTCGCTGTCACAGGGACCTGGTCTACTGCCCGAATGTCCTCGGAGCACGGCCTCCATCGCGGCGGCGACCCTCGGCTCGACCTCTTCCCCCGGCCCAGGGTGCGCGCCCCTTCAGACCCCGCGAGCCAGACTGGCCCGGTGCCTGTCGGCTCTGCCCTCTCCCTCTTCTCCGGCGCCGGAGGCCTTGACCTCGGGGTGGAAGCCGCGGGGTTCCAGACCGTGTCGGCGGTGGAGTGGGACGAGGACGCGTCCGACACCATGGAGAAGAACGCGCCGACCGCCTTCCCGGGCTTGCGGGAGGTCGTTCGGGAAGACCTCTACCCCCTGGCCGCCGGCTCCTCTGGTGGGGTCACGACCCGTGACCTGCTCCGAGCGGGCGGCCTCGGCCCCCGGGAGCGCCCGGACCTCCTGGTCGGCGGGCCGCCGTGCGTCGCCTTCTCGAAGTCGGGGTTCTGGCTGGGCTGGAAGCGGGACGGGGTGGACCCGGCGGCCAGCCTCCTCCAGGCCTACACGCGGGTTCTGGCCGAAGCCCGGCCGCGGTTCTTCATCCTCGAGAACGTCTACGCCCTGACCTTCGACAACCGGGCCAGCAGACCTGCCTTCACACGGCTCCTGCACGAGATCGAGGCGGCGGGCTACCGCGCCCGGTGGGACGTGCTGAACGCCGCCGACCACGGCATCCCCCAGGCGCGGCCCCGGCTGTTCATCGTCGGCGCCCGCAAGCGGGAGCCGTTGCCCGAGCTGCCGGCCCCGACCCACCACGGCAGGTGGGAGCGGCGCGCCAGCCAGGGTGGGCCGCTCCCCCACGTGACGACCGGCGAAGCCCTCGCCGGCCTCATCACCGAGCCAGAGCGCGAGGAGGTGGTCGGGGGGCGCTGGGGCCACCTGCTGCCCGAGATCCCCCCGGGCGACAACTACCTGCACCTGACGGCCAAGCGAGGGCACCCCGATCCGGTGTTCGAGTGGCGCTCCCGCTACTGGTCCTTCCTCCTCAAGCTCGACCCGGACCGGCCCTCCCCTACCATCCAAGCCCAGCCCGGCCCCAACGTCGGTCCCTTCCACTGGGAGAACCGCCGGCTCCGGGTCCCGGAGCTGCGGCGGCTCTTCACCTTCCCGGACGACTACGCCTTCGTCGGGCGTCGGGCATCGGTCCAAGCCCAGGTCGGCAACTCCGTGCCCCCCCTGCTCGCCGAGAGGGTGGCACGCCAGGTCGCCGACGTCGCGTGAGCCTCCGGGGGCCCGCGCCGAGGTCCGGTCCGGTGACGGAGCTGGCCGGGCGCAGCTACGTCCCGAAGACCTACCGGATCTCGACCTCGCGGGCACCGGTGATCGACCTCCTCGCCGGGGCCGTGGAGGCCAGCGGCGGGCGGGTCGTCTCCTGCTCGTTCCCCCGAGAGGCGGTCGCTCCGATCTTCATGGGGGCCGAGGACGGGGAGGGCCACCGCTACGGCTTGCTGCTCTACCCGTTCACGACCACGCGTCGAGCCATCAGGAACCGCCCTCACGCCGAACATCGATTCCAGATCCGCTTCGGGGACCCCACCCGTGTGCGCCAGGAGGCCAACCCGTTGGGGCACGACCCGTCGGGGGTCGACGTGACCCTGGTGCTCGCCGTCGACGCCGAGCGCGACCTCATCGTGGGGCTCGACCCACTCGTCTACGCCGAACTCCCGATGGGCGTGTCCGGCTACTACCGGGACGCCCAGGCTGACGCGGTCGCCGCCACCGGCTGGTCAGCCTGGGCCAAGGAGAAGGCCAAGCCTCGGACCGACCTGGGGCCGACCTGGGATGGGCTCGAGTCGATGGTGGGCTTCGCCCCCGACCGGTTCTTGGACTACGCCCGCTTCGAGGCGCTGGCCACCGGCCTGGGCCTGGACACCGGGCTGCGGATCGCCCTCGCCGAGCGGTTCGCCACCGGCCACGTCGCCCGCCACGACCTCGAGCACCTGTTCGGCGTCGACGCCGCCACCATCCTGGACATCATCGAGGCCAACTTCCGCCTCGGGGTCGCCGTCCGTGGCAGCGTGGCCGAGCACCACCTCGGCGTGGTCCTGGACCGGGAGCCGGCGGTCGCCTCCCACGAGCCCATCGACGAGGACGGGAAGCCTGACTTCCGGGTCCGGCTGGTCGACGGGCGAGAGATCACCATCGAGTGCAAGAACGCCCTGCGGGACACGTACAGGGACGGCGACGCCAAGGTCGAAGCCCAGAAGACCCGCGACTCGGGGGCGGGGCGGAAGTACCCCTTCCATGCCTTCGACGTCCTGGCCGCCTGCATGTTCTCGGTGACCGGCCGGTGGACCTTCCGGTTCAGGTGGAGCCGCGACCTCACCCCCTGGGCCAAGGACCCCCACCGGATCGGCGCCATCCAGCGCATCGACGGCACCTGGTCCGAGTCGCTGGGCGACCTGGTCCGCTGATGGCTCGTCGAGGGCGGTCAGCGGGGCGAGGTGCGGCGGGAGCGGAGGCGGATGCGGGCCAGGATCCAGAGGGCCTCGACGCCGTCGGTCCACTGGATCTTCTTGCCCTCCTCGCGGCCCCGGGCCGTGTACGAGATGGGCACCTCGAAGATGCGCTCCCCCCGGGCCAGGAGCTTGCCCGTGACCTCGGCCTCGATGCCGAAGCCGGAGGAGGTGATGCCCAGCTCGCGCCAGGTGTCGCGGGGGGCCAGCTTGAGGCAGGTCTCCACGTCGGTCAGCCAGGCGTCGAAGAGCATGCTGGCCCAGTAGGCCACCAGCTTGTTGCCGATCACGAACCAGAACGAGTAGGCGGCGTGGCCCCCGTAGGAGCGGGCCCCGTAGACCACGCGGGCCTCGCCCCGCAGGGCCGGCGCGCACAGCAGCGGGATGTCGGCCGGGTCGTACTCCAGGTCGGCGTCCAGGATGGTCAGCAGGTCGCCCCGGGCCTCGGCGAAGCCCCGGACCAGGGCTCGCCCCTTGCCCTGGTTGGGCTCCTGGCGCACCAGGCGCACCCGGTCGCCGTCGACCAGGTCGGCGATGAGCTCGGTGCAGCCGTCGCGGGAGCCGTCGTCCACGATGACCAGCTCGGTGGGCAGGGGCATGTCCACGGCCAGCAGCCGCTCGACGGCCCGCCGCAGGGTGGCGGCCTCGTTGTAGACGGGCATCACGATGGTCAGCCGCTGGTAGGCGGCGCCGGTGTCGGGGGCCACGTCAGTACGGCCAGCCGCTGGCGTCGTGGCCCAGGAGCCGGGTGGCCCGGCCCAGCTTGGCCACGATCAGGGCCTTGATGAGCAGGTTGCGAGCGAACCAGGGCAGCTCCAGGGCCTGGTGCACGGCGTTGGCCACCCGGGCCTTGGGGCCGAGGCGCTCCCGCCGGTACTCGGTCATGGACCCGGAGCGGCCCACGTAGCGGAAGCGGCCCCCGAGGAACAGCTCGCGCAGGATGCCCAGGGTGACGCCCACGGAGCTGAACGAGTCGTGGATGAGCATGGTGCCGCCGTCGGCCACCCGGGCCCCCCAGTCGCGGATGTCGGCCCGGGCCGGGCCGTAGCGGTGGGCGCCGTCGATGTAGAGCAGGTCGATGGGCTCCGCCACGTCGCCGTGGGCCTCGTCGGACATCTTGCGGACGTGGGTGACCCGGTCCAGCACCCCGGCCTTGTCCAGGTTGGCCCGGAACACGTCGTGGTCCTCGGCCGCCTCCTCCACGAAGCCGTCGATCTCCTGGGGACCCCGGTCGTTGCCGGCGTGGGGGTCGATGGCCACCAGCTCCACCGACGGCGCCGCCGAGCGGGCCAGCACCACCATGGACCGGCCCCGGAAGCTGCCGATCTCCACCACCCGGCCCCCGTCGGCCACCCGGCCGGCGGCGTCCCACAGGAGCCGGGCCTGGCCGTCGGTCATCCACCCCTCGACGTCGGCCACGTCGGCCAGGGTGGTGGCGAAGTCGAGGCCGGTGGGCCCGTCGGTCGGGCCGGGGGCGGGAACTGCGGAGGACGTCATCGGTGCGGGGCTCAGCTCGGTCGGGGCCCGGAGGCGTGGGCCGGGGGAAGGAGGGCGGCGCGGCGGCCCGATGATCCGCCGTCGCGGGGGCCGGTGCTCTATCGTGCGAGCGCCGCCCGGAGGCCGGGAGGCACAGCCGGCCACCCTACTCGGAGGCCCCTTCCGACCCCGTGATCCGTTGACCGACGCGCCCCGTCCCCCCACCCCTCCGCCGCTGGGCGCGCTGCGGCCCAAGTTGGGCGACATCGCCGCCGCCGCCGGGCTCCAACGGGTCCACATGATCGCCTGGCGGGACCTGGACGACGTGGAGGCCGGCGGCTCCGAGGTGCACGCCGCCGAGGTGGCCCGGCACTGGGCCGAGGCCGGCCTGGACGTGATGATGCGGACCTCGTGGGCCCAGGGCCACCCCAACCACGACCGCCGCGACGGCTACGAGGTGGTGCGCAAGGCCGGCCGCTACATGGCCTTCCCCCGCACCGCCCTGGCCGAGGTGCGCCGGGCCCACGGCCGGCCCGACGGCCTGGTCGAGATCTGGAACGGCATGCCCTTCTTCTCGCCGCTGTGGGCCACGGTGCCCCGGGTGGTGGTCCTCCACCACGTCCACGCCGACATGTGGAAGATGGTGCTGCCGCCCCGGCTGGCCCAGGTCGGCGACGCCATGGAGCGCCAGGTGGCGCCCCGCATCTACCGGCGCAGCCGCATGATCACCCTGTCGCCGTCGTCCAAGGAGGAGATGGTCGAGCTGGGCTTCCGGCCCGAGCGCATCGACGTGGTCCCCCCCGGCGTCGACCCGCTCTACACGCCGGGCGGCACCCGCTCCGAGGTGCCGCTGGTGGTCCACGTGGGCCGCCTGGTGCCGGTGAAGCGCATCGACCGCCTGATCCGGGCCGCCGCCGCAGCCCGCGAGGCCACCCCCGACCTGCAGCTCGTCCTGGCCGGCAACGGGCCCCTGCGCCGCGAGCTGGAGGAGCTGGTGGCCGGGCTGGGGGCGGGCGACTGGGTCGCCTTCGCCGGGCGCATCTCCGACGAGGAGAAGCTCGACCTGTACCGGCGGGCCTGGGTGGTGGCCTCGTCGTCGGTGCGGGAGGGGTGGAACATGACCCTCACCGAGGCCGGCGCCGCGGGCACCCCGGTGGTGGCCACCCGCATCCCGGGCCAGGTCGACGCGGTGGACGAGGGCCGCAGCGGCCTGCTGGCCGACGACGACGCCGAGCTGGCCCGCCACCTGGTGGCCATCACCTCCGACGCCGCCACCCGCGACCGCCTGGGGTCGGGGGCGCTGGCCCACGCCCGGCGCTTCACGTGGGAGGCCACGGCCCGCTCGATCCTGGAGGCCCTGGCCGAGGAGGCCGAGCGGTGGCAGGACCGACCCTGGCGGACCTGGCGCCGCCGGTGACCGGCACCCCGCCCCGGCGCCCCCTCGGGCCCGGCTGACCCCGTGCCGCCCCCGCCCGCCGTCGCGGCGCGCCCCGGCGCGGGCCGGCGCCACCTCCCCCATTGGGCCCCCGTCGGCCTCCTGGCCGCGGTGTGCTACCTGCCCCTGCTGCTCACCCACCGGGGCCAGGTGGGCGCCGACACCAAGTCGTACCTGTACCTGGACCCCGACCGGCTCCTGGGCCGGGCCTGGTCGATGTGGGACCCCAACGTGGGGCTGGGCACCGTGCCCCACCAGAACATCGGCTACCTGTGGCCCATGGGGCCCTTCTACTGGGCGTCGGAGCACCTGGGGCTGCCCGACTGGGTGGCCCAGCGCCTGTGGCTGGGGTCGATCCTGTTCGGGGCCGGGCTGGGCGTCCGCTACCTGCTGCGGGCGCTGGGCCAATCCGGGCCCGGCGTCACGGTGGCCATGTTCCTCTACGCCCTGTCGCCGTACGTGCTCACCCTGGGGGCCCGCATCTCGGCCCTGCTGCTGCCCTTCGCGGCGCTGGGCTGGCTGCTGGGCCTCACCGTGCGGGCCGTGCGCCAGCGGGACTGGCTCCACCCCGCCCTCTTCGCCCTGGCCGTGCCCACCGTGGGCTCCAGCAACGCCACCGCCCTGCTGCTGGTGGGCCTGGCCCCGGCCCTGTGGGTGCCGTACGCCACCTTCGTCCTGAAGGAGGTCCGCCTGCGGGCCGCCCTGGGGGTGGTGGGCCGCATGGGGGTGCTGACGGTGGCCACCTCGCTGTGGTGGGTCGTCGGCCTGTGGTGCCAGGGCGGGTTCGGGATCGACGTGCTCCGCTACACCGAGACCGCCCGGACCGTGGCCGACGCCTCCACCGCGCCCGAGCTGCTGCGCGGCCTGGGGTACTGGTACTTCTACGGCGACGACAAGCTGGGCCAGTGGATCGAACCGTCGTCGGCCTACACCGAGAACCCGGCCCTGATCCTGCTGACCTACGGGCTGCCGGTCCTCGGCCTGCTGGCCGCCGGCCTGGTCCGATGGCGCTACCGCGGCTTCTTCGTGGGCCTGGTGGTGCTGGGCCTGGCCGTGGCCGTGGGCGCCCACCCCTGGGACGACCCCACGGTGGCCGGCTCCGGGGTGAAGGCCTTCCTCCAGTCCCAGGCCGGCCTGGCCATGCGCAGCCTGCCCCGCACGGTGCCGCTGATCGCCCTGGGCCTGTCGGTGGCCACCGGCATGGCCGTGACCGCGGTGGGCCGGTGGCGGCCGCGGTGGGAGCGGCCGTCGGCCACCGCCCTGGTGGCCCTGGCCCTGGTGGGCCTGCCGCCCCTGTGGCTGGGGCAGATGGTGGCCGACAACCTCCAGCGCGACGAGGAGCTGCCCGCCTACTGGACCGAGGCCGCCGCCGCCATCGACGGCCGGGGCCGCGACGGCGACGGGTGGGAGTCGCGGGTCCTGGAGGTGCCGGGCTCGGACTTCGCCGCCTACCGGTGGGGCAACACCGTGGATCCCATCACCCCGGGCCTGGTCGACCGGCCCTACGTGGCCCGGGAGCTGATCCCCTACGGCACCCCGGCGTCGGCCGACCTGCTGAACGCCCTCGACCACCAGATGCAGGAGGCGGTCCTCGACCCCGAGGCCATCGCCCCCATCGCCCGGCTCATGGGGGCCGGCGACATCGTCCTGCGGGGCGACCTGGCCTACGAGCGGTTCAACCTGGTCCGGCCCCGGCAGGCCTACGACCTGCTGGAGCGGGCGCCGGGGCTGGGCCCGGCCCAGGGCTTCGGCCCGGCCGTCCCCAACGTGCCCGACCCCCGGCTGCCCCTGGAGGACGAGCTGGAGCTGGGGGCCGACCCCGACCTGCCCGATCCCCCGCCGGTGGCCCTGTACCCGGTCGAGGGCGACCCCCACCTCCTGGCGGCCAAGCCGGTGTCGTCCACCGTGGTGGTGGCCGGCAACGGTGACGGCCTGGTGGCGGCGGCCGCCGCCGGGCTGATCGACGGCGACGAGCTCATCCGCTACTCGGCCTCCTTCGCGGCCGAGGGCGGGGGCGGGGCCGCGGCCCTGCGCCGGGCCCTGGCCGACGGCGGGGCCCTGGTGGTCACCGACACCAACCGGCGCTCCGGCCAGCGCTGGGGCTCGGTGCACGAGACCGACGGCTTCACCGAGCAGGCCGGGGAGGAGCCCATGGTCGTCGACCCCAGCGACAACCGGCTCCCGCTGTTCCCGGGGGCCGGGTCCGCCACCGAGACGGTGGCCGTCCAGGGCGGCGAGCTGTCGGTCCGGGCCACCAGCTACGGCAACAGCGTGACCTTCACCCCCGAGGACCGGGCCGCCCAGGCCTTCGACGACGACCCGCTCACCGGCTGGTACACCTCGGCCTTCGCCTCGGCCCGGGGCGAGCGGCTGGAGGCCACCTACGCCAGCCCCCGCACCACCGACTCGGTGCGGCTCCTCCAGGCCGGCCGGGGCATCCAGAACCGCTGGATCACCCGGGTGCGGCTCCGCTTCGACGGCGGCGACCCCGTGGACGTCGACCTCAACTTCGCCTCCCGGGCCGCCCCCGGGCAGGAGATCCCCTTCCCCCGCCGCACCTTCCGCGAGCTGTCGGTCGAGATCCTGGCCACCGAGCCCGGGCAGCTGCCGGCCTACGACGAGCTGAGCGGCGTCGGGTTCTCCGACATCCGCCTGGGCCACGGCGACGTGCGCATCGACGAGTCCGTCCGGCCCCCGCTCGACCTGCTCACCGCCCTGGGTGACGACGCCCTGGACCACCCGCTGGCCCTGGTCCTGACCCGCCTGCGGTCCCGGTCGTCGGCCCCGCTGCGCACCGACGAGGAGCCCGGCATGGTGCGCGACCTGGAGCTGCCCGGGGCCCGCGCCTTCGCCCTGGCCGGCACCGCCCGCCTCTCGGCGGCGGCCACCGACTCCCTCATCGACCTCCTGCTGGGGCGGCCGACGGTGGCCGAGGGCGGGGTCGAGCCGGCCTCCAGCCGTCGCCTGCCCGGTGACGTGTCGGCCCAGGCCGCGGCGGCCGTCGACGGCGACCCCGGCACCCACTGGAGCCCGGGCTTCCTGGGCCAGGACGGGGAGTGGGCCGGCTACCGGCTGGCCGAACCCGTCACCTTCGACCACATGGACCTCCGGGTGGTGGCCGACGGGCGCCACACCGTCCCCACCCGCCTGCGGATCGAGGCCGACGGCGAGACGGCCGCCACCGTCGACGTGCCGGCCATCGCCGACCGGCCGGGCAAGGACGCCACCACCGAGGTGCGGCTGACCTTCCCCGAGGTCACGGGGCGGGACATCTCGATCCACGTGGTGGACTCCCGCGAGGTCGAGACCAACGACTGGATCTCCAAGGAGCCGGTGGTCATGCCGGTGGGCATCGCCGAGTGGGGCATCCCCGGCCTGCGGGTCGACCCCCTGCCCGAAGCCTTCGACAGCGGGTGCCGGGACGACCTGCTCACCCTGGACGGCGATCCCGTGCCGGTCCGCATCACCGGCACCACCCGGGCCGCCCTGGACGGCGAGGCCCTCGACCTGGCCGCCTGCGACGGCGCCCCCCTCGACCTGCCGGCCGGCCCGTCGCAGCTCCGCACGGCCGAGGGCGTCGACACCGGCCTCCAGATCGACCGCCTGGCCCTGCGCTCGGCGGCCGGGGGCGAGGCCGACACGGCCACCACGCCCCTGGTCGAGGACCCGGCCCCGGTCACCACCACCGTCATCGACCGCGACCGCTGGCGGGTCACCGCGGACGTGGGCCCCCGGGCCGAGCCGACGTGGTTGGTCGTCGGCCAGAGCCACAACGAGGGGTGGCGGGCCACCCTCGACGGCGAGGACCTGGGCCCGCCCCAGCTGGTCGACGGCTACTCGTCGGGCTTCCTGCTCCCCCCGGGGGCCGACCCGGCCACAGTGGAGGTCGTGTGGGCGCCTCAGCGGGTGGTGCTGGGGGGGCTGTGGCTGTCGCTCCTGGCCGCCCTCGGCTGCCTGGTGCTGGTGCTGCGGCCGTGGCGGTGGCGTCGCTGGTGGGCGGCCCGGCGGGCCCCGACCCCGGCCCCCACCCCGGCGACGGCGACGGACCCCGGCCCCGACGAGCGGCCCCTGCCCCTCGACCTGGCCTGGGCCCTCCGCAGCCCCGGGACGGCTCCGTCGTGGCCGGTGACCGGGGCCACCACCGTGGCCCTGGGCCTGGCCGGGGCTGTGCTGGCCGGGGCCCCGGCCGGGCTCCTCCTGGCCGTCGTCACCCTGGCCGGGCTCCGGTCCGACCGGGCCCGCCCGCTGCTGGCCCTGGGGCCGGCCGCGGTGCTGGCCGGGGCCGCCGCCTACGTGGCCGTGCGCCAGGTGGGGTACCGGTTCCCGGCCGGGTTCCGGTGGCCCGAGCAGTCCCAGGGGGCCCACGGGCTGGTCTATGCCGGCGTGCTGCTCCTGGTGGTGGAGGTCGTCGTCCGCCGCCTCCGGACCCGGAGGGGTGACGCCGGTCCCTGAACCGCTCACAGGTGGCGGCCCGGTGCCGATGGGCCCCCCGCACGACGTTCGCGATCGGGGCCGATCATCAGCCGCACACGGGAACCCACCGGGAGAGACGGGCAGGCCGGGGTCGACCTGGCTCTCCTGGTCGTCGTCTGCGTGCTGCTGGCCGTGGCCTCCATCCGCTTCCGGGTGGCCGACTGGGTCATCGGCGCCGCCGGCCAGGTCGAGGCCCTGGACGTCAACGGCATCCTGGCCATGGCCGTCCTGGTGCCGGCGGCCACCACCATCTACGCCGTCCGCCGCTACCGCGACGCCATGGAGATCCGTGAGGAGCTGGCCCGGCTGTCGCTGCGCGACAACCTCACCGGCCTCCCCAACCGGCTGTTCCTCTCCGAGTGGCTCGACCGGGAGCTGCGCCTGGCCCGCCGCCGGGGCGACCGGGTGGCCGTGCTGTTCGTCGACCTGGACCGCTTCAAGGTCATCAACGACACCCACGGCCACGACGTGGGCGACGCGGTGCTGGCCCAGGTGGCGTCCCGTCTGCGCCAGTGCGTCTCGGACCGGGACAGCGACCGGGTGGTCCGCTACGCCGGCGACGAGTTCCTGGTCATCAGCCGCGAGGACCCGGGCCGCCTCTCGGCCGACCGCCTGGCCCGAAGCATCCTCACCACCCTGGAGGAGCCCTTCCAGGTCGGGCCCGACACCCTGCGGGTGGCGGCCAGCATCGGCGTGGCCCTGAGCGACGGCCGGGAGCTGATGGCCGGGGAGGACCTGATCCGCCAGGCCGACGCGGCCATGTACGACGCCAAGGCCCGCGACGACGGCCGGCCCGTCCTCTACGACGTGGCCGTCCACGGCCGCCGGTTCAGCCCCACCACCCTGGAGCCGCACCTGCGCCGGGCGGCCGAGCAGGGCGAGTTCCGCCTCCTCTACCAGCCGGTGGTGGACACGGCCACGGGCCACCTGGTCTCGGTGGAGGCCCTCCTGCGCTGGGACCACCCCGACCGGGGCCCGGTGTCGCCCGTCGAGTTCATCCCCGTGCTCGAGGAGTCCGGCCTCATCGTCCCGGTGGGGGCGTGGATCATCGAGGAGGCGTTCGGCCAGGCCCTCCGGTGGCACCAGGACCACCCGGGCCGGCCGCCCCTGCGGGTGGCGGTCAACGTGTCGGCCCGGCAGCTGGCCCAGACCGGCTTCGAGGAGCACGTCCGGGCCACCCTCTCGTCCATCCCGGTGCCCCCGGGCAGCCTGTGCCTGGAGATCACCGAGGGCGCCCTGATGGTCGACATCGAGGCGGCGTGGAGCTCGCTCCGGCTGCTGAAGCGGATGGGGGTGAAGCTGGCCTTGGACGACTTCGGCACCGGTTACTCGTCGCTGTCCTACATCCGCAGCTTCAGCCTCGACATGCTCAAGATCGACCGCTCCTTCGTGAAGGGCCTGGGCCAGTCGGCTGAGGACACCGCCATCGTGGAGCACGTGATCGGCATGGCCCGGGCCCTGGGCATGACCACCGTGGGCGAGGGGGTGGAGACGCCCCAGCAGCTGGGCGAGCTGCACCGCCTGGGCTGTGACCTGTCGCAGGGCTTCCTGCTCAGCCGCCCGGTCGAGGCGGCCGAGATCGACGCCATGCTGGCTGCCGGGCTCCCCCTCGGCCGGCCCGGCCCCAGCCCCAGCGACGGCCTCCCGCCCCGCGTCGCTCCCGCCCTCGGCGGCGCCACCCACCAAACCGTCGGTGTCCAACCCGCGGGCGTGGCCCCCGCCGGCGTGGCCTCCGGCGCCCCGCCCTGGCGGGCCGAGCGCTAACCGCCCCCCAGACCGGGGGGCGGGGGGCCGAACCGGCCCCGGGCCGCGTCGGCCAGGGCCCGCAGGCGGGCCGCGGGCACGAAGATCCAGGGCCGGGTGGCCGGGCGCAGCAGCCCCCGGGCCAGGTCGGCCAGGGCCAGGGCGGCCCGCACGGTGGCGTGGTACCGGCCGAAGTGCTCCCGCACGAACAGCAGCGTGTTGCGGAGCATGAGGTAGTCCGAGACGCCGGCCCCGCTGCCCATGTGGGGGTTGCGGACCTCGGCCCCCCGCACGATGGCCACGTCCCAGCCGGCCCGGCGGGCCCGCTCGCCCAGGTCGGCCTCCTCGCAGTAGGAGAAGTACCGCTCGTCGAAGGTGCCCACCGCCTCCAGGCAGGCCCTCCGGGCCAGCAGCAGGGTGCCGTGCGGGTAGCCGGCCGGCTCCCAACGGGCCTCGACCTGGCGCCGGGGCGGGGCCGAGGCCGGCACCCCGGCCCGGTCCGCCGGGGCCACCGCCCAGGGCAGGGCGCCGGCGGCCACGGGGACCATCATCCCGCCGAAGTAGGGGTCCACGATGGGCACGTGGCCGTCGCCCACATCCGCGCAGGCCAGGCCGGTGGCCGGCCGGTCGGCCAGGACGGCGGTCATCAGCTCCAGGCAGTCCGGCGCCGGCAGGGCGTCGTGGGGGGCGACGACCACCCACTCCCCCGCCGACGGGTCGGCCAGGAACCGGTGCAACCCCACGTTGGCCCCCGGCCCGAAGCCCAGGTTGGCCCCGGCGTCGACCACGGCCACGCCGCCGGGCAGCAGCGCGACCAGCCGCGCCCGGGCCTCGGGGCGCGAGGCGTTGTCGACCACGGTGAGGGCGACGGGGACGGTCTGGGCCCGCCAGGCCTCCACCGCGGTGGCGCAGCGCTCGGGCTGGTTCCAGTGCACCAGCACCACGGCCACGGCCGGCTCGCTCGTCACCGCCCCATGGTGGGCCGCGGCCCCCCGGCCCCGAAATCGGGGCCGGTCAGACGGGGGCGGCGGTGGCCCGGCTGAGGGCGTGCTGGACGAGCTCGATGAGGGTGGCCTTGGTGGCGTCGCGGTGGCGGGCGTCGGTGAGCAGGATGGGGGTGTCGGGCGAGACCCCGAGGGCCTCCCGCACCGCTTCCGGCGGGTGGGTGACGACGCCGTCGAAGCAGTTCATGGCGACCACGAAGGGGATGCCGGACTCCTCGAAGTAGTCGACGGCCGGGAAGCACTCCTCCAGGCGGCGGGTGTCGATCAGGACCACGGCGCCGATGGCCCCCCGCACCAGGTCGTCCCACATGAACCAGAACCGGTCCTGGCCCGGGGTGCCGAACAGGTACAGCACCAGGTCCGAGCCCAGGCCGATGCGACCGAAGTCCATGGCCACGGTGGTGGCCGTCTTGGCGCTGACCTTGCTGGTGTCGTCGATGCCCTCGCTCACCGCGGTCAGGGCCGCCTCGGTGGTGAGGGGCTCGATCTCGGAGATGGAGCCGACGAAGGTCGTCTTGCCGACGGCGAAGCCCCCGGCGATGACGATCTTGACCGGCAGCGGGGCCGGCCCGGCGGCCCCGGCGGGGTCGGCGGTGAGGTCAGAGGGCCTGGAGACCATCGAACACCCTTTCGAGGAGTCGGAGGCTGGGGGGGTCGCCGGCGGCGGCCTCCCGGTTGAAGTCGAGGAGGCCCTCGTCGACCAGGTCACCGGCCAACACGCGGGCGACGCCGAGGGGCAGGTGGAGGTGGGCCGAGATCTCGGCCGGGGACGACGGGGCACGGCACAGGCGGAGGATGTCGCCCTTCTCCATCGGCCGGTGCTCGGCCCGGGCCGCGCCCTCGGGGGTGAGGACCAGGATGGTCTCGATGGCGATGTCGGTGGCGGCGCGGGTGCGCCCGCCCGTGAGGGCGTAGGGCCGGACCCGGAGGCCGGAGCCGTCGCCACGCCGGTTCATCGGGGCAGGAGCCCCTGGAGCTCGGCCCGCAGCTCGGGCGTCAGCACCGCGCCGCACCGCTCGACCAGGACGGCCATCTCGTAGCCGACCAGGCCGACGTCGCAGCCGGCGTCGGCCACCACGGCCAGGCAGCTCCCGTCGCTGATGCCGGTCACGAACAGGAAGGCGTGCTCCATCTCGATGATGATCTGGGTGACCTGGCCGCCGCCGAAGCGGCCGGCGGCCCCGTAGGCCAGGCCGATCAGGCCCGAGGCCACGGCGGCGAAGCGGTCGGCGGCGTCCCGGTCGAGCCCCTGGGACACGGCCATGGGCAGGCCGTCGGCCGAGACGACCACGGCCTCGCTCACGCCCGGGACCCGGTCGACGAAGCTCGAGAGGAGCCAGTTCACGTTGCGGGCATCGGTGCTCAGCTGCATCAGGTGTCCTTCTCGTCGACGGTCGGGGTCGGGGTCGGCGTCTGGCCGGCCTGCCGGCCGGAGTGGAACCGGGACAGCATGGAGCGGACCTCGTCGGGCGATCGGCTCGACGTGGTGGCCCCACCCCGGCCGCCGTCGCCTCCGGGCACCGCCCGGTCGCCGCCGGCCCGGCGGGGCACGCGCCGGACCAGCCCGGCCGCCGTCACCTCGGGCGAGGCCGGCAGGACGGGCGCCGGGGCGGGCCCGGTGGCGGCGGGCGGGCCGTCGTCGGCCCGGACGGCCAGCGGGGCCGGGCCGGAGCCGCCGATGGGGCTGGCGCCGAAGAGGGGGGCCGAGTCGGGCCGAGCGGCGGCCGGGGGGGCGACCAGGCCGGCGGGCAGCGGCTCGGGGGCGCTGGCCGGGGGGGCCACGTGGGCCACCGGCGCCGCGGCCACGGGGGCGCGGGGCGGGACGGGAGCGGGACGGGGGGCCGGGGCCGCGGGGGGCACGCCGTCGACCGGCAGCGGGGCCGCGGGGGGCACGCCGTCGGCCGGGAGCGGGGCGGCGGGCGAGGCCCCGGCCCGGGCCGCCGGTCGGCGGGTGGGCAGGGCGCCCGGGGTCGCGGCCCCGGCCGGGACGTGGGGCACCGGGCCGGTGGGGCCCGTGGGGCCGGCGGGCGTGCGGCGGGCCAGGGGCGCCACCTCGGCGCCGGCGGCCACCTGGTCGAGGCCGTCGGCCAGGGCCCGGCCGGTGGGCACCGCCTCCTCCAGCGTGGCCGGCGCGCCGGGCGCCAGGGCGGGTTCCGGGGTGGCGGCCGGCGCCGGGGGCTCCTCCGGTTCGAGGTCGGCTCCGGGGCCGCCCAGCACCAGCGGGGGCAGGATCGAGGACACGGCCCCCTCCGCGGGGACGGGCTCGGCCCGGTCACCGTCGGAGGGCGGGCCGGCCACCAGGATGGAGGCCGGCACCAGGATCACCGCGCTCACGCCGCCGTTGGCCGCCGGGACCAGCCGCACGGTGACGCCGTGGCGGTCCGAGAGGCGGCTGACCACGATGAAGCCCAGGCTGCGGGACAGGGCCAGGCCGAGCAGCGGGGGGCGGGCCAGCAGGTCGTTGGCCTCGGCCATCTGCTCCGGGGACATGCCGATGCCGGAGTCGGTGACCGAGAGGGTGTAGCCCTCGCCGCCCCGGTGGCCGACCACCTCGACCCGGGCCTCCGGCGGTGAGAACTGGGTGGCGTTCTCCATCAGCTCGGAGAGCAGGTGGGCCAGGTCGGCGGCGGCGTTGGAGGCCACGTCGGCCTGGTCGAGGTCGAGCAGGTCGACGCGGGCGAAGTGCTCGATCTCGCCCACCGCGGCCAGGACCACCTTGGTCAGGGGCACGGGCTGGCCCCGCCGGCGGTTGGGCTCGGCCCCGGCCAGCACCAGCAGCGACTCGGCGTTGCGGCGCATGCGGGTGGCCATGTGGTCCAGCTTGAACAGGTGCTCCAGCTGGTCGGGGTCCTCCTCCTGGGCCTCCAGGTCGTCGATGTACTCGAGCTGGCGGTCGAGGAGGCCCTGGTTGCGGCGGGCCAGGTTCACGAACATGTCGCCGATGCCCTTGCGGAGCATGGTGGCCTGCTCGGTGGCCACCTCTACGGCCACCTCCTGGATGGCGTTGACCGAGGCGGTGAGGCGGGCCAGCTCGGCCCCGCCCTTGACCTCCAGCTGGTCGATGCCGGTGCGGAGGTGCTCGAGGTCGGTCTCGGCCGGGTTGGTCATGCCCTCGACCAGCTTGGGGAGCTGCTCGGTGGCCACCCGGTCGACGGCGGTGGTGAGGTGGCGGACGGGCCGGGCGATGGAGGAGGCCACCACCACGGCGAGGCCCAGGGCCAGCAGCACGGCGGCCAGGGCGCCGGCCATGTACAGGCGGGCCGAGTCCTCGGCCTCGGCCACCCGGTCCTCGGCCGCGTCCAGGCCCAGGGCGGCCTCCGACAGGGAGATGTCCCGGAGCTGGCCCAGCGTGGCGGTCACGGCCCGGGTCCAGCGCTCGGGCGGGATCTCCATCTCGAGGGCCCGCTCCGGCAGGTCGTGGACGATCTCCACCTGGTCGGCGAAGTAGGACAGGTCGTCGCCGGCCATCTGGTTGCGCAGGCGGGCCCGGGTGGAGGCGCCGGACTCGGAGCCCACCACGGCCAGCTGCACCTCGCTGCTCTCGACGGCCTGGTCGAACAGGGCCTTGAGGTCGATCCCGGCCGCCGCCGGCGGGAAGCCGCCGGCCTCGACCGCCCCGGCCAGCAGGGCGCCGGTGCGGGCCCGCCACGACGAGTACTCGCCCAGGGCGATGACGCTCTGGGCCCCCTCGGACAGCGACGAGTCGTCGATGGCCGAGGCCAGCCGGTCCCCCACCTGGGGCAGTGAGGCCTCGATCTGGCGGTAGAGCTCCATGGCCCACTGCCACTCCAGGCTCCGGGAGTCGACCTGGCCCCGCAGGGTGTCGTCGGAGAACTGCATCTGCCGCAGGGCGGCGCGGGCGCCGGGCACGGCCCCCTCGTCGGCGGCGAGGCGGTCGACGGCCCGGGTCAGGCTGGCGGCGGCCCGGTCGGTGCGGGCCCGCTGGGCCTTCAGGCCGGCCCGGCCCCGCTCGCCGTCGGAGGCCACGAAGGTCACGCTGTAGAGCGACTCGCGCTGCAGCTCGTACTGGAGGAGCTGGGTGGCGGCGATGGCCTCCAGGCGGCGGACGTCGGCCCGGGTGTCGCTGGCCTCGGCCCGGCGCTGGACGAAGCCCACCGCGGCCAGGGCCAGGATGACGGCCAGCGGGGCGGCCACGATGGCGATGAGCTTGCTGCGGATGCTGATCCGGTCGAACACAGGGCGGGTCCGTCCCGTCGGTGGTGGTGCGGCGTGTGGCGGCCGGTGTCGGCCGACCCCGGGTGAGGTCTCGGCCCCTGTCGGCCGGTGCCGGCCGGATTCAAGCGTTCGGGGCCGGGCGCACCCGCGGCCCGTCGCCACGATCTACGCTCGCCGCCGATCCCAGGAGGTCCCACCATGTCCAACCTGCCCCCACCCCCTCCCCCGGGCGGAGGGTTCCCACCCCCGGCCGGCGGCCCCCCGCCCGGCGTCCCCGGCCCCCTGGCCGAGTGGCAGGACCGCCTCCTCTCCGGGGTGATCGACTTCTTCGGGCCGTGGCTCCTCGGTTGGCTCATCAGCACGGTCGGCGGCGGCATCAACCCGTTCTCCCGCACCGACCTGGGCGGCCTCTACTGGCTCGGGTCCCTGATCCAGCTGGCCGCCGTGGGCTGGGCCCTCTACAACGGCTACCTGGCCGGGCAGACGGGCCAGAGCATCGGCATGAAGCAGTCCGGCCTGCGCCTGGTGGGCGAGCAGACCGGCCAGCCCATAGGCGGCAACCAGGGCCTGGTCCGCAACCTGCTCTTCGTCGTGAGCGGGTGCTGCTGCGGCATCGTCGGCCTGGTCGACAACCTGTTCCCGCTGTGGGACGCCAAGAAGCAGACCCTGCGGGACAAGATCGCCAAGTCGGTGGTCGTCAAGTCGGCCTGATCGCCGGCTCGCGCTGACCGGAGCCCCCGCCGCCGGGCGGGGGCTCCGTCGCGTCCGGGTTCAGCGCAGGGGCGCGTCGCTGGGGACCACGGGGGCGGGCAGGAGGGTCTCGCCCACCAGGTGGCGGTCGACCGCTGCCGCGCAGGCCCGGCCCTCGGCGATGGCCCACACGATCAGGCTCTGGCCCCGGCCCATGTCGCCGGCCACGAACACGCCGTCCACGTTGGTGGCCCAGCCCTGGTCGCGGGCCACGTTGCTGCGGGCGTCGAGGTCGACGCCCAGCTCGTCGAGGAGCGGCCCCTTGTCCGGGCCGGTGAAGCCCATGGCCAGCAGGACCAGGTCGGCCTCCAACTCGACGTCGGTGCCCTCCACCTCCTGGAACCGGCCGTCGACCATCTCCACCTCGTGGAAGCGCAGGGCCCGCACCCGGCCCTCGGCGTCGCCCAGGAACTCCTCGGTGTTGACCGAGAAGACCCGCTCGCCGCCCTCCTCGTGGGCCGAGGACGTGCGGTACATCAACGGCCAGGTGGGCCAGGGGGTGGCCACGGCCCGCTGGTCGGGCGGCCGGGGCATGATCTCGAACTGGTGGATGGCCGCCGCCCCCTGGCGGTGGGAGGTGCCCAGGCAGTCGGCCCCGGTGTCACCGCCGCCGATGATGACCACCTTGCGGCCCCGGGCCGAGATGGCCGAGGTGAAGGTGTCGCCCTCCTGCACCCGGTTGGCCAGGGGCAGGAACTCCATGGCCTGGTGGATGCCCTGGAGGTCGCGGCCGGGGATGGGCAGGTCGCGGGCCTGGGTGGCCCCGCCGGCCAGGACGACGGCGTCGAACTGCTGGCGCAGGTCGGCCGCGGTGACGTCGGTGCCCACGTCCACGCCGGCCCGGAAGGTGGTGCCCTCCTGGCGCATCTGGTCGAGGCGCCGGTCCAGGTGGCGCTTCTCCATCTTGAACTCGGGGATGCCGTAGCGGAGGAGGCCGCCGATGCGGTCGGCCCGCTCGAACACGGTGACCTGGTGGCCGGCCCGGGTGAGCTGCTGGGCGGCGGCCAGCCCGGCTGGGCCGGAGCCGACCACGGCCACGGCCTTGCCCGTGGGCGCCGAGGGCCGGACCGGGGTGACCCAGCCCTGGTCCCAGGCGTGGTCGATGATCGAGACCTCGACCTGCTTGATGGTGACCGGGTCCTGGTTGATGCCCAGCACGCAGGCCGCCTCGCACGGGGCGGGGCACAGCCGGCCGGTGAACTCCGGGAAGTTGTTGGTGGCGTGGAGGCGGTCGATGGCCTCGCGCCAGCGGTCCCGGTAGATCAGGTCGTTCCAGTCCGGGATCAGGTTGCCGAGGGGGCAGCCCTGGTGGCAGAACGGGATGCCGCAGTCCATGCACCGGCTGGCCTGGCTCTGGAGGTGGTCGTCGGGGAACGGCTCGTAGACCTCCTTCCAGTCCCGGAGGCGGACCGGGACCGGCCGGCGGGTGGGCAGCTCGCGGCCGTGCTTCAGGAACCCCTGCGTGTCTCCCATGTCTCCGTCCTCAGCCCTGGGCCGCGGCCATGATGGCCTCGTCGATGTCGGCGCCGGACTCCTCGGCGGCCTTGATGGCGGTGAGCACCCGCTTGTAGTCGCGGGGCATGACCTTGGTGAACTGGTCGACGCTGAACTGCCAGTCGGCCAGCAGGCGGTCGGCCACGGCCGAGCCCGTCTCCTCGCGGTGCTGGAAGACGGTGCTGACCAGCCACGTCCGATCCAGCTCGTCGAGCCGCTCCAGCTCGACCATGTCCCGGTTGAGCAGCGCGTCGAGGGCCCGGTCGGGGTCCCACACATAGGCGATGCCGCCCGACATCCCGGCCCCGAAGTTGCGACCGGTGGGGCCCAGCACCACGACCCGGCCGCCGGTCATGTACTCACAGGCGTGGTCGCCCACGCCCTCCACCACCGCGGTGGCGCCGGAGTTGCGCACGCAGAAGCGCTCGCCCACCAGGCCCCGGATGTAGGCCTCGCCGGCGGTGGCCCCGTATAGGATCACGTTGCCGGCGATGACGTTGTCCTCGGCCACGAAGCCCGGGTGGACCTCCTGGGGCGGGCGCACCACCAGCCGGCCCCCGGAGAGGCCCTTGCCCACGTAGTCGTTGGCGTCGCCGGCGATGCGGAGGGTGATGCCCGGGGGCAGGAAGGCGCCGAAGCTCTGGCCGGCGGAGCCGGTGAAGCTGATGTCGATGGTGCCGTCGGGCAGGCCGGGCCCGCCGTGGGCCTTGGTGACCTCGTGGCCCAGCATGGTGCCCACGGTGCGGTTCACGTTGCGGATGGGCCGCTCCAGCCGCACCGGCGTGCCCTGGTCGAGGGCCTGGCGGCAGGCCGCCACCAGCTCCACGTCCAGGGCCCGGTCCAGCCCGTGGTCCTGGGCCTTGGTGCAGTGCAGGTCCTGGTCGGGGAAGCCGGAGGTGGGCTGGGCCAGGATGGGCGTGAGGTCGAGGCCCGAGGCCTTCCAGTGGTCGACCGCGGCCCGGGTGTCGAGCAGCTCGACGTGGCCGATGGCCTCGGCCAGGGTCCGGAAGCCCAGGGCGGCCAGCAGCTCGCGCACCTCCTCGGCGATGAACTCGAAGAACGTCTCCACGAACTCGGGCTGGCCCGTGTAGCGCTCGCGCAGCTTGGGGTTCTGGGTGGCGATGCCCACCGGGCAGGTGTCCAGGTGGCAGACCCGCATCATGATGCAGCCCGACACCACCAGCGGGGCGGTGGCGAAGCCGAACTCCTCGGCCCCCAGCAGGGCCCCGATGATGACGTCGCGGCCGGTCTTCATCTGGCCGTCGACCTGGACCACGATGCGGTCCCGCAGGCCGTTGAGCAGCAGGGTCTGCTGGGTCTCGGCCAGCCCCAGCTCCCACGGCCCGCCGGCGTGCTTGAGCGAGGTGAGGGGGCTGGCCCCGGTGCCGCCGTCGTGGCCGGAGATGAGGACCACATCGGCGTGGGCCTTGGACACCCCGGCGGCCACGGTGCCCACCCCGACCTCGGACACCAGCTTCACGTGGACGCGGGCCGACGGGTTGGAGTTCTTGAGGTCGTGGATGAGCTGGGCCAGGTCCTCGATGGAGTAGATGTCGTGGTGCGGGGGCGGGCTGATGAGGCCAACCCCGGGCGTCGAGAACCGGGTCTTGGCGATCCAGGGGTACACCTTGTGGCCGGGGAGCTGGCCGCCCTCGCCGGGCTTGGCCCCCTGGGCCATCTTGATCTGGATGTCGTCGGAGTTCGTCAGGTACTCCGAGGTCACACCGAAGCGGCCCGAGGCCACCTGCTTGATGGCCGACCGCTTGGAGTCGCCGTTGGCCAGGGGCGTGAACCGGATCGGGTCCTCGCCGCCCTCGCCGGTGTTGGACTTGGCGCCCAGCCGGTTCATGGCCACGGCCAGGGTCTCGTGGGCCTCGGCCGAGATGGAGCCGTAGCTCATGGCCCCGGTGGAGAAGCGGGCGATGATGGCCGAGGCCGGCTCCACCTCGTCGAGGGGCACCGGCGTGCGGTCCCCGGCCCTGAGGTCGAACAGGCCCCGCAGGGTGGCCAGCCGGTGGGCCTGGTCGTCGACCAGGGTGGTGTACTCCTTGAAGATGTCGTAGCGCTTGGCCCGCGACGCGTGCTGGAGCTTGAACACCGTCTGGGGGTTGAACAGGTGGTGCTCGCCCTCGCGGCGCCACTGGTACTCGCCGCCCACCTCCAGCTCGCGGTGGGCCCGCTCGCTGGGCCGGGGGGCGTGCCCCACCCGGTGGCGGGCGGCCACCTCCTCGGCCAGCACGTCGAGGCCCACGCCGCCCAGGCGGCTGGGGGTGAGGGTGAAGTACTCGTCCACCAGCTCCTGGCCCAGGCCGAGGGCCTCGAAGACCTGGGCCCCGGTGTAGGACGCCACCGTGGAGATGCCCATCTTGGACATCACCTTCAGCACGCCCTTGCCGCAGGCCTTGATGTAGTTGGCCACGGCCTCGTCGATGCCGGTGCCCGGGAGGCGGCCCCGGGCGCACATGTCCTCCAGGGTCTCGAAGGCCATGTAGGGGTTGATGGCCGACGCGCCGTAGCCCAGCAGCAGGCACATGTGGTGCACCTCGCGGGCGTCGCCGGCCTCGACCACCAGGCCGACCTGGGTGCGGGTGCGCTCCCGCACCAGGTGGTGGTGCACGGCGCTGGTCAGCAGCAGGGACGGGATGGGGGCCAGCTCGGCGTTGGCGCCCCGGTCCGACAGCACGATGATCCGGGCCCCCTCGGCGATGGCGGCCGAGACCCGGGCGCGGACCTCCTCCAGGGCCCGGCGCAGGCCCTCGCCCCCCTCGGCCACCGGGAACAGGCCGGGGACGACCACCGAGGCGAAGCCCGCCATGTCGCCCTCGTCGTTGATGTGGACCAGCTTGGCCAGCTGGTCGTTGTCGAGGATGGGGTGGCGCAGGAGGATCTGCCGGCACGACTCGGCGCTGGGGTCGAGGAGGTTGGCCTCGGGGCCCAGGGTGCCCAGCAGGCTGGTGACCAGCTCCTCGCGGATGGCGTCGAGGGGCGGGTTGGTGACCTGGGCGAAGAGCTGGGTGAAGTAGTCGAACAGCAGCCGGGGCCGCTCCGAGAGCACGGCCACCGGGGTGTCGGTGCCCATGGAGCCCAGGGCCTCGCCGCCGGTGCGAGCCATGGGGGCCATGAGGATGTCGAGGTCCTCGGTGGTGTAGCCGAAGGTGACCTGCCGGCGGACCACCTCGGCGTGGGGGTAGCGGATGTGGGGCCGGTCGGGCAGCTCGTCGAGGGGCACCAGGCCGCCGCGCAGCCAGTCGGTGTAGGGGTGCTCGGAGGCCAGGGTGGCCTTGATCTCCTCGTCGGCGATGATCCGGCCCTGGGCCGTGTCGACCAGGAACATGCGGCCGGGCTGGAGCCGGCCCCGCTGGACGATGGTGGTGGGGTCGATGTCGAGCACGCCGACCTCGGAGGCCATGACCACCAGGCCGTCGGTGGTGACCCAGTACCGGGACGGGCGCAGGCCGTTGCGGTCCAGCACGGCGCCCACCACCGACCCGTCGGTGAAGGCCACCGAGGCCGGGCCGTCCCAGGGCTCCATGACCGAGGCGTGGAACTGGTAGAAGGCGCGCTTGATCGGGTCCATGGCCGGGTTGTTCTCCCAGGCCTCGGGGATCATCATCAGCACCGCGTGGTGCAGGGGGCGCCCGGCCAGGTGCAGCAGCTCCAGCACCTCGTCGAAGCTGGCCGAGTCGCTGGCGTCGGGCGTGCAGATGGGGAAGGCGCGCTCCAGGTCGGTGGCGCCGTCCTCGCCCCGGAAGGCGTCGCTGGCCAGCAGGGCCTCGCGGGCCCGCATCCAGTTGCGGTTGCCCTTGACCGTGTTGATCTCGCCGTTGTGGGCGATGTAGCGGTAGGGGTGGGCCAGGGGCCAGGCCGGGAACGTGTTGGTGCTGAAGCGCGAGTGCACCAGGGCCACCGCGCTCTCCAGCCGGGGGTCGCGCAGGTCGGCGTAGAGCTCCTCCAGCTGGCCGGTGGTGAGCATGCCCTTGTAGCAGAGGGTCCGGCACGACAGGCTCGGGAAGTAGACCTCGCTGTCGCCGACGTCTCCGGCGGCGGAGCCCTCGGACCGGCCCACCTCGTGCTCGATGCGCTTGCGGACGATGTAGGCCCGGCGCTCCAGCCCCATGCCGGTGAGCGCGCCGCCGGGGGCGGCGATGAAGACCTGCCGGAACGTGGGCATGACGTCGAGGGCCATGGTGCCCAGGGACGAGGCGTCGACGGGGACGTCGCGCCAGCCCAGGACCTCCAGCCCCTCGCTGGCCACCACCTTGTCGATGGCCTCGACCGCGGTGTCGGCGGCGTCCGCCCCCTGGGGCAGGAAGGCGATGCCGGTGGCGTAGGCGCCCACCGGGGGCAGGGCGAAGCCCACCACCTCGCGCAGGAACCGGTCGGGGACCTGGATCAGGATGCCGGCCCCGTCGCCGGTGTTGACCTCGGCCCCCGAGGCGCCCCGGTGGTCGAGGTGGCACAGCGACAGCAGGCCCTTGTCCACGATGTCGCGGCTGGCCCGGCCGTGCATGTCGACGACGAAGGCGACGCCGCAGGCGTCGTGCTCGAGGGCGGGGTCGTAGAGGCCCTGGCGGGCCGGAGTCCTGCGCATGCGTCCCTTCCATCGTCAGATGGTGGTCGGGGGTACCGGGACGTCGCTGGCCCGTGGGGTCCGACAACTCTACCGGTCCGGCCCGGCCCCCCTCCAACGCGGTTTCCCGCTCCCGGCACCGTGTGCCAACCCCCGACCGAGCACGAAACCGCCCGATGTCCGGCCCATCCGTGCCGAGGATGACGAGGAGCCGGCGCCCACCCCGAACCCAGCACGAAACGACCCGACATGCGGGCACTTTCGTGCCGGGTACGGTCGGGGGATGCCCGCTCCCCCGCTGTCGCTCGTGGTGCTGGCCGCCGGCATGGCCCGCCGCTTCGGGGCCCTGAAGCAGGTGGCCCCGGTGGGGCCGGGCGACGAGGCCCTGGCCGACCACACCATCGCCGACGCGGTGGCCGCCGGGGTCGAGCAGGTGGTGGTGGTGACCCGGCCCGAGGTCCGGGCCGAGGTGGTGGGCCACCTGGGCCGCCGGGCCCCCGCCCCCCTGGTCGTGGTCGACCAGCCCGGCCCGGCCCCCGGGCGCTCCCGGCCGTGGGGGGCGGCCGAGGCCGTCGCCCTGGCCCTGGCCGCCTGCCCCGGCCCGGCCGTGGTGGCCAACGCCGACGACCACTACGGCGCCGACGCCGTCGCCGCCCTGGTGAGCTGGCTGCGCTCCCCCGCCGCCGGCCCGGGGCGGGCCGCCCTCGTCACCTGGCCGCTGGCCGCCACGCTGTCGCCCCGCGGCCCGGTCACCCGGGCCGTGTGCCGCCTGGGCGACGACGGGTCCACCGTCACCGGCATGGTCGAGCACGAGGGCGTGGCCCGGACCGCCGACGGCGCCGTGGCCTCGACCCGGGGGGCCCTCGACCCCGACGCCCCGGCATCGATGAACCTGTGGGGCCTGCCCGCCGACCTGGGACCGGTCCTGGCCGGCCCGGTCGCCGCCTTCCGGTCCGACCACGCCGGGGAGCCCGACGCCGAGCTGCCCCTGCCCACCGCCCTGGACGCCCTGAGGGCGGCCGGGCGGCTCACCGTCGAGGCCCTGCCCGTGGGGACCTCCTGGGTCGGCATCACCCACCCCGACGACCTGGTCCCGGCCCAGGCGGCCATGGCCCGGCTGGCCCCGGTCCCGGTCCGGTGAGCGCCGGCCCGTCCGTCGAGGACCTGCTGGCCTACCTCGACGCCTCCCCCACCCCGTACCACGCCGCGGCCGAGGCGGCCCGCCGGCTGGCCGCCGCCGGCTCGGTCGAGGTGGCCCTGGCCGGGCCGTGGACCGGGGCCCCGGCCCGGGGCCACATCCGGGCCGACGGGGCCCTGGTGGCCTGGATCCTGCCCGACGGCGGCCCACCGGCCCCGTCCCTCCGCTTGGTGGGGGCCCACACCGACAGCCCCGGCCTGCGGATCAAGCCCCGCCCCGACACCGGGGCCGCCGGGTGGCGCCAGCTCGGCGTCGAGGTCTACGGCGGCGCCCTGGTCAACTCCTGGCTCGACCGCGACCTGGGCCTGGCCGGCCGGGTGGCGGTGCGGAGCGACGACGGGTCGGTGGCCACCCACCTGGTCCGCGTCGACGAGCCGGTGCTGCGGGTGCCCCAGCTGGCCATCCACCTCGACCGGGAGCTCTCCACCCAGGGCCTGAAGCTCGACCGCCAGCGCCACCTCACCCCGGTGTGGGGGGTGGGCACGCCCGAGCCGGGGGCCTTCCGGCGCGACCTGGCCAGCCGGCTGGACGTGGCCCCGGAGCGGATCGGGGGCTGGGACCTGATGGTCCACGACCTGACCCCCGCCGCGGTGGTGGGGACCGATCGGAGCCTGGTGGCCAGCGGCCGCCTCGACGACCTGTGCGCCTGCTGGGCCGGCCTGGTGGCCCTGGCCGGGATCGAGCCCGAGGGCGACCGGGCCGCGGTGCTGGTGCTGTTCGACCACGAGGAGGTGGGCAGCACCTCGACCCGGGGGGCCGGCGGGCCCCTGCTGGCCGACGTGCTGGAGCGGTTGGTGGCGGCCCGGGGCGGCACCCGGTCCGACCTCCTGGCCGCCCTCCCCGCCTCCGCCCTGGCCTCGGCCGACATGGCGCACGCCACCCACCCCAACCACGCCGAGCGCCACGAGCCGGGCCACTGGGTGGCGGTGGACGGCGGCCCGGTGGTCAAGGTCAACGCCAACCAGCGCTACGCCACCGAGCCGGCCACCCAGGCCGCCTTCGAGGCCGCCTGTGACCGGGCCGGCGTGCCGTTCCAGTACTTCGTGGGCCACAACGAGGTCCCCTGCGGCTCCACCATCGGTCCCCTGGCCGCCGCCGGCCTGGGCCTGCCGACGGTGGACGTGGGCGTGGCCCAGCTGGCCATGCACTCGGCCCGGGAGCTGTGCGGCCGGGAGGACCCGCTCCGCATGGCCGCCGCCCTGGGCCAGTGGTTCCTCGGGTGAGCCCCGGCGCCGGCGTCTCGGGCCGGTAGGGCGCACCGGTGGACCGGGAGGAGGCGGCGCGGCTGCTGGGCGTGGCCCCCTCGGCCACCCCGGAGGAGGCCCGCGTCGCCTTCCGGGCCCTGATCCGGGCCCGCCACCCCGACCGGGCCGGCACCGGGGCCACCGCCGACGCCGCCCGCCTCATCGAGGCCCACCGGGTCCTGCGCACCGGGCCGGCCCCGGGCTCTCGGCCGGGCCCGCCCCCGCCGGAGGGCCGGCGGGACGAAGGTCGACCCGGGACCGCCCGCACCCCGGTCGACACCAGGGTGGACGGCGACGCCCTGCTGGTCGACGCGGAGCCGGCCACCGTCATGGCCCGCCTGGTGGAGGCCGGGCACGCCCTGGGCGAGATCACCTACCTGGACCGGTCGTCGGGCTTCGTGGAGCTGCTGCTCCTGGTCCAGGACGAGGGCGACCCGGCCCCCGCCGCGGTGTCGCTGGTGGCCTCGCTCCAGCGTCGCCAGGACGCGGTGGAGGTGTTCTGCACCGTCGAGCGCCTCGACGGCCACCCCGCGCCCCCCGTCGCCCCCCTGGTGGCCGCCCTGGCCGCCGAGATGGCCGGCCCGGCCTGAACGGCACCGGGCCGGTGGTCAGCGGGGTGGCGCGGTGCCGCCCTGCTCGGGGGGCAGGAAGTTGCGGGGGTTCACGGGGATGCCCCGGAGGCGGGTCTCGAAGTGGATGTGGGGGCCGGTCGAGAGGCCGGTGCTGCCCACCTTGGCCAGCTCGTCGCCCTGGGCCACCCGGTCGCCCACCGCCACCGAGATCGACGAGTTGTGGGCGTACACGGTGCCCAGCGAGCTCCCGTGGGCCACCACCACCGTGAGCCCGTAGCCGCCTCGCTCGCTGGCCAGCAGCACCACCCCGTCGGCCGCGGCCCGGACCGGGGAGCCGTTGGGGGCGTCGATGTCGCACCCGGCGTGGAGGCGGGTGAGGTTGAGGATGGGGTGGGCCCGTTGGCCGAACTCCGACACGATGGCCGAGCCCGGTGACGGGCTGGCCACGTCCACCGCGCCGGGCTGCCAGTCGGGGTCCCCGGCCTGGTAGGCGGCCAGGAGCTGGGCCACCCCGTCGGCCGCCTTGTCCAGGCTGACGATGCGGGCCTCGATCGACACCTTGCGGGCCCGGATGTCGCTGAGCAGGAGCCCCTGGAGGGCCTGCTCGTCGACGGCCTCGCCGGTGAGGCGGGCCTGCTCGGCCAGGGCGTCGGTGGCCGCGGCCCGGAGCCGGTCGACGTCGTCGCGGCGGGTCTGGGAGCGCCGGCGGGCCCCGGTGGCCTGCCGGGACCGCGCGTCGGCCTCCCGCCGGGCGGCCACCAGCTCGTCGACCAGGGCCTTCTGCTGGTCGCTGATGCTCTCCCGGTAGCCGCGCCGGGCCACCGCCCCGTCGTCGCCGTCGAGCACGGCCAGGAAGGTGGCCAGCGACGTGGCCCCGCCCTCGCCCATGTAGGACTCCACGGCGTGGGCCCGCAGGCGTCCCTCGGCCACCGTCACCCGCTCCCGGGCCCGGTCCAGGGCCGCCTCGGCCCCCGTCTCGGCCTCGCGGTCGCGGGCCAGGGCGGCCTCGGCGTCGCGCAGGCCCTGCTCGGCCGCGGCCACCGCCTCCTGGGCGGCCTGGACCTGCCCCAGCAACTCGGTGAGGCGCGCCGTGGCCTGGTCGTAGGCCACCAGGGTGTCGGCCTCGGCGCCGGCCAGGTCCTCGTACTGGCGGCGGAGGGCCTCGGCGTCCACGGGGCCGGGATCGCCGTCCTGGGCGCTGGTCGGGGTGGCCAGCACGGTGGCGGCCACGGCGGCCAGCGCGGCGAGCGCGGCCCACCCACGGTGGCGGCGAGGGCCGGTGCCGGTGGCGGGTGGTGTGGTTCTGCGCATGGTCGAGACGTGCCCCCTACCGGTGCCGGAGTCTACGGCGGATGCCTTGTGGTGGGCTCACCACGGAGGGTGGCGGCGGGGCACACGGGCGTTGGGTACGGTGCGGCCAGGCTTCCCTCTCCCCCGGTCCTCGCCCGTGCACCACACCTCCCACCCCCCCACCCTGGGCAGCGGCCCCCCGCTCAGCCTGGAGACCATCGTCGACGCCCTGCCCCACGGGCTGGCCCTGGTCGACGAGCGGGGGGTGGTGGTGGCCACCAACCGCCTGTGGGACCTGGCCGGCGGCGACGGCGACGTGGTCACGGTGCCTGTCGACACCGACCTGCCCCTGGCCCTGCGGGCCGCCCGCGGCGACCTGGCCGCGGTGGCCGACCACGCCGCCGACGGCCTGGGCCGGCTCCTCGACGGCCGGGGCAGCAGCTTCCAGGTCCAGTACCAGGTGCACGGGGCGGAGGACCCCACCGAGGTGCGCTGGTTCCTCCTCTCGGCCGAGCGCCTGCCCCACGGCGGCCTGGTGATGACCCGCACCGAGACCACCGTGCACCACAGCGTCAACGACGTGCTGGCTGACCTGGCCTTCCACGACGACCTCACCGGCCTGCCCAACCGGGGCCTGCTGATGGACCGCATCCGCATGGCCCTCATCCGGGCCCAGCGCCTGCACCTGCTGCCCCTGGTGGTCTTCGTCGACCTCGACGGGTTCAAGGCCGTCAACGACGCCCACGGCCACGCCGCCGGCGACGCCGTGCTGGTCGAGGCGGCCCGGCGCCTGTCCTCCGCCGTCCGCGAGGGCGACACCTGCGGCCGGTGGGGCGGCGACGAGTTCGTGCTGGTGGTGGAGCTCGGCTCCCGGGGCGCCGCCCGCCGGGTGATCGAGCGCCTGCGGGCGGCCTTCGACACGCCCATCGCCCTGCCCGACGGCGCCGAGTGCCGGGCCAGCCCGAGCATCGGCGCCGTGGTGGCCACCGGGTCGGAGCGGGTCGAGGCCCTCCTGCACCACGCCGACGAGGCCATGTACCGGGCCAAGCGCGACGGGTCGGGGGCGGTGATCGTGGGGGACGACCCCCACGCCTGACCACACCTAGGGGCGGGCGGCGACCTCGACCACCAGGCATTCGGAGTCGGGGCGGACCTGGTCGGCGGCCAGGGCCAGATCGGCCGTCCACGCCACCGGGACGCCCGGGTCGAGCCCGACGGCCACGGTGGCCGTCTTCTCGGCGTAGACCTCGCCGGCCACGTCCTGGACCCCGACCACCACGTCGTAGCGATCGGCGTCGGGGCCACCGCCGGACACCACGCCCTCGGCCACGTACCCGCTGGCGCCCCCCTGGCACGACCGGAGCGTGGCCTCGGCCGGGGCCGCGTCCCCCGGGGGGGCGGTGGCCTCGGAGCCGGTGGCCAGGGGCGCCGGGTCGTCGGAGGCCGGGGCCGACCGGGGCTCGTCGCCGCTGAGGACGATGGCCCCCACCACCGCGGCCAGGACGACCAGGACGATGACCACGACCACCAGGCCCCGCCGGCCCGGCTCGGGGATGGCCAGGTCTTCGTCCGCGCCGGCCCGCGGGTCGGGCACCGGGATGGGGATCGGATCGAAGTAGGAGCGGGGGGCCGGCGCCTCCTCGGCCGGCGGCGGCCCGGCGGGGGCCGGCGGGGCCGCGGCCGGGGACGGGGCGGCGGGAGCGGACGGCCCGGCGGCCGCCGACGGCGGCGCGTCGAAGCGGGCGGCGTCGCCCAGGATCGGCAAGCGGCCGCCGGTCGGCGGGGGCGGGGAGCCCTTCGCCGGCTCCGGCCCGGGGGCGTCGGGTGGCGGCCCGGCCGCAGGGCCCTCGGTGACGGGGCCGGGCGACCAGGGGTCGTCGTGGGCTCCCACCGGGTCGAAGGCGGGGTTCGGCGGGGTCCGCGGCTCGGTATCGGTCGGCCCGGTATCGGTGGGCCCGGTATCGGTCGGCTCGGGCACGTCGGGGGCGGGCGCCGGCTCGGGGGCGGTGGTGGTCGCGGGGACGGGGGCCGGCCCGGCGGGGGACGACCCCTCGGCCGGCGGGGCCGGCGCCACCGAGGCCAGGGCGTCGCGGGCCAGGTTCTCGGCCACGAAGCGGTCGGCGGCCAGCTCGTCGGCGGAGAGGGCCTCGGGGTGGCCGAAGCCGCCGTCCAGGGTGAGCGTCACGGCCTGGCCGGCGGTGACGCTGCGGGGCAGGGCGGCCGCGCCCTTCACCGCGGCCCGGCCGGCCACCACCACCAGCAGGGCCTCGAAGTCGCTGACCTCCAGCACGGCGGCGCCGTCGCGGACCTGGACGGTGGTGGCGCCGTGGCTGGCCAGGACGCCGGGCCCGGCGTCGGTGGCCCGGATCCACAGGGCGCCGTGCTGGACCTCGATGCGGGGCGCCGAGCGGTCGACGCCGTGCCGCTCCAGGCGGGCCCCCCGGTGGCGCACGAGGGCGCCGGGGACCGGTCGCTCCTCCACCAGCTCGTCCATCTCGGTCCTGTCGGTCGCCATCGGGCTCGCCGTGAGGTCCGCGGCCCGCCGATGCTACCGACGGCCCGCCCGCCGCCCCGCCCTGGCCATCTTCCGTGTTCGTCCACGCGCTCTGTGTGGTCAGATCGCCCGGGTCGGGCCCCTTGGGCCCCGGCGGGGCCGCGGCGGCCCGGTCACCGCCGGGCGTAGGTTGGGCCCATGCACGACCTGGTCATCCGCGGGGGCTCGCTCGTCGACGGGTCGGGGGCGCCGCCCCGCCGGGCCGACGTGGCCGTCACCGGCGACCGGATCGCCGAGGTGGGCGACACCGTCGGTCCCGGCCGCCGGGAGGTCGACGCCGAGGGTGCGGTGGTCACCCCGGGCTGGGTCGACATGCACACCCACTACGACGCCCAGGCCACCTGGGACCCGGAGCTCAGCCCGTCGGGCTGGCACGGCGTCACCACCGTGGTCATGGGCAACTGCGGGGTGGGCTTCGCCCCCGCCGCCCCCGACCGACGCGACTGGCTGATCCGGCTCATGGAGGGCGTGGAGGACATCCCCGGCGCCGCCCTCACCGAGGGCATCGAATGGGAGTGGGAGTCCTTCGAGGAGTACCTCGACGCCCTGGACCGCCGGAGGTGGGTGGCCGACGTGGGCACCCAGGTGCCCCACGGCGCCCTCCGGGCCTACGTGATGGGCGACCGGGGAGCGGCCAACGAGCCGGCCGCCGCCGAGGACCTGGCCGCCATGGAGCGCATCACCACCGGGGCCCTGCGGGCCGGCGCCCTGGGCGTGTCCACCTCCCGCACTCCGCTGCACCGCTCGGCCGACGGCGAGCTGGTGCCGGGCACCCACGCCGGCGAGGACGAGGTCATGGCCCTGGGCGACGCCCTGCGGGCCGCCGGCCACGGCGTGTTCCAGGGCGCCCTCCACCACCCCGACGTGCCGGCCTCGTTCGGGTGGATGCGCCGCCTGGCCCAGCGCTCGGGCCGGCCCGTCACCTTCAACCTCCAGCAGACCGACGCCGCCCCCGACCTGTGGCGGGACGTGGCCGGCCTCCTGGACCGGGCCCAGGAGGACGGCATCGGCGTCTACGGCCAGGTCCACGGCCGGCCCGTCGGCCTCCTCATGGGCTGGTCGGCCACCATCCACCCGTTCTCCACCTCGGCCGGGTGGGGACCGGTGGCCTTCCTGCCCCCCGCCGAGCGGGTCCAGGCCCTGCGCCGGCCCGAGGTGCGGAACGGGATCCTGGGCGGGGAGGCCGCCGACATGGGCGACTTCGTCCGCTCCCTCACCACCTCGTGGCACAAGATGTTCCCGTTCCGGGGCGAGACCGACTACGAACCGCCGCCCGAGGCCTCGGTGGCGGCGGTGGCCGAGCGGGAGGGCCGGCCACCGGCCGAGGTGGCCTTCGACGTGCTCATGGAGGACGACGGCCAGGGCCTCCTCTACTTCCCGCTGTTCAACTACAGCGACGGCACCCTCGACCCGCTGTGGGAGCTGCACCAGCACCCCCGCACCCGCATGGGCCTGGCCGACGGCGGGGCCCACGTGGGCTCCATCTGCGACGGTTCCACGCCCAGCTTCATGCTCGCCTTCTGGGCCCGGGACCGGGTCCGGGGGCCCCACCTGCCCCTGGAGCTGATCGTCCACCGCCAGACCCGGAGCACCGCCCTGCACTACGGCCTGGCCGACCGGGGCCTGGTGGCCCCCGGCCTGCGAGCCGACCTGAACGTGGTCGACCTGGAGCGCCTGGCCGTCGACCCGCCCCGCATGGCCTGGGACCTGCCCACCGGGGCCCGGCGCTTCGTCCAGGGCTCCCGCGGCTACCGGCTCACCACCTGCGCCGGCACCGTGGTGCGGGAGGACGACGAGCTCACCGGGGCCCACCCCGGCCGCCTGCTCCGCGGCCCGCAAACCGCCGCCTGACCCTCCGGCCGGACCGGGTCAGCGCAGGACGGCCTGGGTCTGGGTGGTGACGGCCACCCGCCGGCCCTCGGCGTCGCTCGTGTCGGTCTGGACCACCACGGTGGACCGCCCGGCGTGCAGCACGGTGGAGGTGGCGCTCACCGTGCCGGCCCGCACGGCCCGGAACAGGTTGGTCTTGGACTCGATGGTGGACGTGCCCGTCGCCCCCTCGGGCAGGTTCAGGTAGGCCAGGATCGCCCCCAGGCTGTCGGCCAGGGCCATGAGGGCGCCGCCGTGGAGGGCGCCGCCCACCGTGCACCGGTCGGTGGCCCAGTCCAGCTCCCCGGTGACCTCGTCCACCGACGCCGCGGTGAGCCGCACCCCGTTGGCCACGGCGAAGGGCATGGACGAGATCAGCGCGTCGAGGTCCACCGGGTCATCGTGCCACGGGGGCCCGCCGGTAGCCTGCCCCCCGTGCCCGCCGAGCTGACCGGTCTGCCCACCGCCGAGTTGACCGCCCGCGCCGCCGCCGTGCGCGATGCGGCCCACGGCCGGCGGGTGACGTTCTCGCCCAAGGTCTTCATCCCCCTGACCATGCTGTGCCGCGACCGCTGCGGCTACTGCACCTTCGCCCAGCCCCCGGCCCGGCTCGACAGCCCGTTCCTGGACATCGACGACGTGCTGGTCCTGGCCCGCCGAGGGGCGGCGGCCGGCTGCCACGAGGCCCTGTTCACCCTGGGCGAGGCCCCCGAGGAGCGGTACCCGGCGGCCCGGGAGTGGCTGGCCGAGCGGGGCCACGCCTCCACCGTCGACCACCTGGTGGCCGCCTGCCGGGCGGTGCTGGAGGAGACCGGCCTGCTCCCCCACGCCAACCCCGGCGCCCTGCCGGCGGCCGAGCTGGCCCGGCTCCGCGAGGTCAGCCCCAGCCAGGGGATGATGGTCGAGACCCTGCGGGCCGACCTGGCCGCCCACCGGGGGGCCCCGGACAAGACCCCGGCCCGGCGTCTGGCCACCCTGGAGGCGGCCGGCGAGCTGCGCATCCCCTACACCACCGGCATCCTGTGCGGCATCGGGGAGGACGAGGCCGACCGGGTCGAGGCCCTGGAGGCCATCGCCGCCTCCCACCGGCGCCACGGCCACGTGCAGGAGGTGATCGTCCAGAACTTCCTGCCCAAGCCGGGCACGGCCATGCACGCCCACCCCCCCTGCCCGCCCGAGGACCACCTGCGGGCCATCGCCGTGGCCCGGCTGATCCTGCCGGCCGAGGTCCACGTCCAGGCCCCGCCCAACCTGGCCGACGAGGTGGCCCCCCTGCTGGCCGCCGGTGTCTCCGACCTGGGCGGCGTGTCGCCGGTGACCATCGACCACGTCAACCCCGAGCGGCCCTGGCCCCACCTCGACGCCCTGCGCCGGGCCACCGAGGAGGCCGGCCACCAGCTGGCACCCCGCCTCACCGCCCACCCCCGCTACGTGGCGGAGGCGGCCACCTGGATCGACCCCGGCCTGCACTTCGCGGTGATGGACCGGGCCGACGCCGAGGGCCTGGGCCGCGACGACCCCGGGGCCGTCTTCCCCAACAAGGTGGGCGAGGTCCGCAACGTGGGCGACGGGGCCGAGGTGGTCCTGGTCGGCCGCCGGTCCACGGCCTGGTACTCGGGGGCCGGCACCGCCCCCCCGACGCTGGTGCCGGGCCCGTCCGCCCCCCTGCGGGGCCCGGTGCGGGAGGTGCTGGACGGCGTGGCCGCCGGCCAGCAGGTGGGCCACGACGAGATCGTCACCCTGTTCTCGGCCCGGGGCCGGGAGGTGGCGGCGGTGGCCGAGGTGGCCGACGCGCTGCGGGCCCGGGCCGTGGGCGACACCGTGACCTACGTCCGCAACCGCAACATCAACTACACCAACGTCTGCACGTTCAAGTGCCGGTTCTGCGGCTTCTCCAAGGGTCCCCGCTCGCTCAACCTGCGGGGCACGCCCTACCTGCTGACCCTGGACGACATCGCCGAGCGGGTGCGGGAGGCCTGGGACCTGGGGGCCACCGAGGTGTGCCTGCAGGGCGGCATCCACCCCAGCTTCGACGGCGACTACTACATAGACGTCACCCGGGCGGTGAAGGAGGCAGCGCCGGGCATCCACGTCCACGGCTTCACCGCCCTGGAGGTCACCGAGGGGGCCAAGCGCCTGGGCGAGCCCCTGGCCACCTACCTGCGCCGCCTGATGGACGCCGGGCTCCGCACCCTGCCCGGCACCGCGGCCGAGATCCTGGACGACCCGGTGCGCCAGGTCCTGTGCCCCGACAAGGTCGACACCGAGGAGTGGCTGGAGGCCCACCGCACCGCCCACCAGGTGGGCCTGCGCTCCAACATCACCATCATGTTCGGCGCCGTGGAGGACCCGGGCTCCTGGGCCCGCCACCTGCTCCGCACCCGGGACCTCCAGGCCGAGACCGGCGGGTTCACCGAGTTCGTGCCCCTGCCGTACGTGCACATGGCGGCCCCGCTCTACCTGCAGCAGCGCTCCCGCCGCGGCCCCACGTTCCGCGAGGTGGTGCTCATGCACGCCGTGGCCCGCATCGCCTATGACGGCCTGGTCCCCCACATCCAGGCCTCGTGGGTGAAGCTGGGGGCCGACGGCGCCCGCCAGCTCCTGCGGGCCGGGGTCGACGACCTGGGCGGCACGCTCATGGACGAGACCATCTCCCGGGCCGCCGGCGCCTCCCACGGCCAGGCCATGGACGAGGACGGCTTCCGGGCCGTGGTCGAGCCCCTGGGTCGGGCCCTGGCCCAGCGCAGCACCCTGTACGAGCCCATCGCCGCCGAGCCCGCCGTCGGCTGACCCCCCGGCGGTCCTCCTCCGGCTCGCTGACATGGCATAGGGTGCTGCCAGCGGGGCCGGAGGCCCCTTGACGGGGAGGGGTTCCCATGGATGCGCTCGGGTCGTCGGCGGTGTTCGAGACCGCCATCGGCGTGGTGGTGGTGTGGTTCCTGGCCGCCACGCTGTGCTCGGCCGTGGTCGAGGGCATCGCCGCCCTCGGCGGGTTCCGGGCCAAGCACCTGTGGCAGTCGGTGGCCTCGTGGTTCTCCACCGGGTCGGCGCCGAAGGCCCCGGCCTCGCTCGTCGCGGCCTGGCGACTCTGGGTCTCTCCCCCCGACCCCCGGCAGGAGGGGACCAGGCCGTCGGCCCACCAGCAGTTCCTGGAGGCCGTCCCCGGGCTGGACCCGGAGCACCTGGCCCGGACCAAGGAGGTCAACCGGGAGGCGGGAGCAGCGGCCCTGGCCACCGCGGCCGAGGCCGACGACTTCGGCCACACCCAGCTCGGGTCGCTGATCGAGCGGCTGCCCACGTCGGTCAAGGGCGAGGCCGGGGACCGGGCCCAGTGGCTGGCCCGCTGGTTCGACTCGGAGATGGCCCAGGTCACCGCGGCCTACCGCCGCCGCATCCGCTGGTGGGCGGCGGCGGTGGGGCTGGTGGTGGTGATCGGGGGCGGCCTCGACGCCGGCCAGCTGGCCGCCCAGCTCTACCGGGACCCGGTGCGCCGCGACGCCGCCGCGGCCAAGGCCGAGCAGCTCATCGCCGCCGGAACGGCCTGCCCCGACACGGCGGGTGGGACGACGACCACGACGACCACCCCGGGGGCCGCACCGGACGAGGACGGGACCCCGGCCACCAGCGCCCCCGCCACCCCGACCTCGGCCGCGCCCGCTGCCGGGGCGGCCGAGCCGGGACAGGCGGTCACCCGCCAGGTCGAGTGCGCCAGCGCGGTGGCCGACGACCTGGAGACCCTGCAGGTGTCGCGCTGGGTCGGGGGGAAGGTGTGGCCGACCGACGCCGGCGGGTGGGTGGGCATGGTCCTGGGCCTGCTGGCCTCGGCCCTCGCCGTGGCCGCTGGCGCCCCCCTCTGGTTCTCGGTCCTGCAGCGCCTGATGGGGCTGCGCCGCCCGGCCCCGGGCACCACGCCGTCGTGACCGGGCGCACGCTCCGCCTGGCCCTGTCCATGCGGGGCGGGGTCAGCCTGGCGGTGTGGATCGGCGGGGCCGTGGCCGAGGTCGACGCCCTCCGGTGGGACGTGGCCCGGGGCGACGGCAGCGACACCGCCCTCGGGCAGGTGGCGCGGGCCATGGGCATCGACGCGGTGGAGATCGACGTCATCTCCGGCACCAGCGCCGGGGGGCTCAACGGGGTTGTCCTGGGCGCGGCCATGGCCAACGGCCGGCGCCTCGACGGCCTCCGCCCCCTGTGGCTGGAGACCGCCGACCTGTCCCGCCTGCTGCGGCCGGCCGGGTTCGGGGTCCCCCGCTCGGTGCTGGACGGCGACTACTTCCTGGAGCGGGCCGAGGCCGCCCTGGCCGAGCTGGGCCGACCCGCGCCGGGCACGACGCCCCCGCCCCTGGAGCGCCTCGACGCCTTCTTCCCGGTGACCTCGGTGGAGCCGGTCCGCCGCACCATGCGCACCGACCCCGCCGCCCCCGTCGACGACGAGCAGGTGGGAGCGGTGGTGTGGCTGCAGCACCGGGTCCCGGCCCCCGGCGCCCCGGTCCCCGACGACCCGCCCCCGCCCCTCGACTTCGCCGCCGGCACCGCCCGGGCGGCCCGGGACCTGGCCCTGGCCGTGCGGGCCACGGCCGCCTTCCCGGTGGCCTTCGATCCCATCCGCATCGGGGAGGGCGACCTGGTCGACCGGGTCCGCTTCCCCGGGCCGACGCCGCCCCAGGTGCTGCTCTACGACGGCGGCGTGGTGGACAACATGCCGGTGGGGCGGGCCATGGCCGCCATCAGCCGGGCGCCGGCCGACGGGCCCACCGAGCGCGTCCTGCTCTACCTGCACCCCAGCCCCGGCGCCGAGGCCCCCGACGAGGACCGGCCCGAGCGCCTGGCCCGCCTGCACCTGACCGGGGCGGTGCCCCTCGACGTGGCCCGCTCCGCCCTCCGGGCCGTCCGGGTCAAGTCCCTGGGCGACGACCTCCAGACCCTGGAGGACCACAACACCACCGTGGCCCGCCACCTCCACGATCGGGCCCAGTTACTGGCCCGGGCCACCGGGGCCGACGCCGTGGCCCACGGGCGTTACGACGCCGAACGGCTGGTGAGCCTGCTGGTGGACCCGGCCCCGCACCTCGAGCTCCTGGGCCCGGGCGGCGGTGCCCCGCCGCCGGTGCTGCCCTGCCCGGCGGACGTCGAGCGCCGGATGTTGGTCACCGCCCTCGGCGACGCCGCCGGGGCCGGCCCCTCGACCCGCCCGTGGTCGCCGGTCATCCGCATCGCCTCCCTGCTGGTGGAGTGGGCCCGAGCCCTGGAGGCCCAGGGCGACGCCTCCGTCGGGCCGACGAAGCGGGCCGTCCACGCCGTCCGGACCAACGCCTACCACCAGGCCTCCCGGCTGGATCGCGCCACCGTGCCGGCCGTCCGCTCGGCCCTGGCCCTGGGGGCGGCCCTCCCCGTGCACCCGGGTGCCCCGGCCCCCGCCCCCCCGCCGGTGGCTCTCTCGCCCACCGCGGTGACCACCATGGCCGGCGTCATCCTGGCCGCCCGCCGGGCCGTGCTGGAAGCCGACCCGGCCTGGGTCCCGGCGGCCGCGGCAGCGGCCGGACAGGAGCTCGGCGCCCTGGCCCTCGTGTTGCGCGACCACGCCGCCGGCGCCTGGGGGGCCGGCCCGGCCGCCCCGCCCCCGCCGGCGGCCGTGGGGCCCGACCCGGCCGACGCCCTGCCCACCGCCCTCTGGGCCCGGTTGTGGGACGTGACCGACCCGGGGCGGGCGGCCGACGTCCTGGCCCAGGTCGACCGCGACCTGCTCCCCCTGCACCGCCACGCCCCCACCGGCAGCCTCGACACGGTGCGCTTCCACACCCTGGCCGGCACCGCCCCCACGCCGCTGGCCTCCGACTACCCGTGGCCCCGGACGGTGGCCGCCCGGCCCCTGGCCGTCCTGGCCTCGCTGGCCGTCCGCCGGGGGCCCGAGGGGGAGGCCGACCCGCTGGGCCGCGTCGCGCCGGCCACCAAGCTGGCCGGCAACCAGCTCCACAACTTCGCCGCCTTCCTGGACCGCCACTGGCGGGCCAACGACTGGATGTGGGGGCGCCTGGACGGGGCCGAGACCCTGGTCCGGCTCCTGTTCGACCCGAGCCGGGCCGTCCCCGACCCCGCGGCCACGGCCCGGGACCTGCACGCCGCCTGCACCGCCCCCGCCCGGTTCGCGGGGGCGCCGCCCCACTGGCAGGAGCAGCTGGTGGCCCTGGCCCGCGAGCCCTGGGGTGGGGGCGCCGACGGTCCCGACCCGGCGGTGGTGGCGGCGCTGGCCGGCGAGCTGGACGGCCCCGACGACCGGGCGCTGTGCCGCAGCCTGGTGCTGTGGTGCCGGCACCTGGAGATCCTGGCCGAGGAGCTGAGCCAGCCCACGGCCGACAGCCCGGCCGGGCCCCGGGCCCGGGGCGAGGCCGCCCCCTCCCTCCGCGACGCCGCCGCCACCTGGGATGCTGCCTCCCGCCAGCTCAGCGACCGGTGGGGGGACCGGGCCACCACCGCGGTGGGCGTGCCCGCCACCTTCCTGGCCCTCCGCACCCTGACGGCCCGGGCCCCCCGGCCGGTGCGGGCCCTCCGGGGCGCCCTCACCGTGGCCCTCGGCCCCCTGGCCGGGCTGGCCCTGGCCCGGCGGCGGGGCCTGGCCGCGGTCCTGGCCTTCCTGGGCGGCACCGTGCTGCCCCGCACCCACGACCACCGCACCGGCACCGTGGTGCTCACCGCCCTGCTCCTGGCCCTGGCCGGGGCCGGCCTCGTGGCCACCCGGCCCCGCCGGGGACCGCGACCGGCGCCCCGCGGGCGGGAACGGGGGTGGGGGGCGGTCACCGTGGCCCTGGTCGCGGCCTCGGTCGGCGTGTCGATCGGCCTCCTGGCCGCCGAGGGTTGGCTCGCCGACCACGACCTCCTGCTCCGCCCGGGCCACGCCCCCTGGCCGGCGGTGGCTGTGCCGGCGGTGGCCACCGCGTTGTCGGCCTGGTGGGTGTGGTCGTGGGCGCGGTGGACGTGGCGCACCGTCATCACCGCCCTCACCACCGCGGTGGTGACCGGGTGGGTCCTCCTCGGCGCCCACACCGACGAGGTCCGCACCTGGCCGGTGGTGGGCCGGGCGCTGCACCCCCTCGGCTCGTTCTGGTGGGCGGTGCTGGCCCTGGCCCTGCTCACCACCCTGTTCGGGGCCAACGTGGACGTGGCCCGGCGCCCCGCCGCCCCCTGAGCGCAGGCCCGGGGGGCCGGGCACGTGCCAGGCTGGCGGCGCCATGGCCCGCGACGGCTCCCCCCTCCCCCCGGCCGGACCGGCGACCCCGCTGGGCACGGCGCCGGCCGCCCGGGCCCTGGGGGCCGACCTCGACCCCACGGTGGACGACGCCGTCGACCACCTGGTCGAGGCGGTGGCGCCGTCGGCCAACGCCGACCTGGTGCGGGAGATCCTCCGCACCGGAGCCCGGCTGGGCCGCGACGACGTGGAGCGGTTGGACCTCAAGATCACCCGGGCCGTGGTGGCCGAGATGCGTGACGCCTTCGCCGTCTTCGCCCCCTACCGGGACGTGCCCAAGGTGACCATCTTCGGCTCGGCCCGCATCCGGGAGGCCGACCCCCTCTACGCCCAGACCCGCCGCCTGGCCGAGGAGATGGCCGCCGCCGGCTGGATGGTGGTCACCGGGGCGGGGCCGGGGATCATGCTGGCCGGCATGCAGGGCGCGGGGCGCGACCGCTCCATCGGGGTGAACATCCGCCTGCCGTTCGAGCAGTCGGCCAACGAGGTCATCACCGGCGACCCGAAGCTGGTGACCATGAAGTACTTCTTCACCCGCAAGCTCATGCTGATGAAGGAGTCGGCCGCCTTCGTGGCCCTCCCGGGCGGGTTCGGCACCCTGGACGAGACCCTGGAGCTGCTCACCCTCCAGCAGACCGGCAAGGCGGTGCCGGCCCCCATCGTGCTGCTGGACGAGCCCGGCGGCCAGTACTGGGAGGGGTGGGCCCGCTTCGTGACCGAGCACGTGAGCGGGGGCGGCTACATCTCCCCCGGGGACCTCGACCTGGCCGACCGCACCGACGACGTGCCCACCGCGGTGGATCGCATCACCGACTTCTACCGCCGCTACCACTCCATCCGCTGGGTCGGGAGCCGGCTGGTCATCCGCCTGTCCTCGGAGATCACCGACGAGGAGCTGGCCGCCCTCAACCAGCGCTTCGGGCACCTGTGCACCGAGGGGCGGATCGAGCGCTCCAAGCCGTTCGCCCCCGAGCGCTCCGACGGCGACGTGGTGGACCTGCCCCGCCTGGCCCTGGCCTTCGACGTGTTCCAGATGGCCGGCCTGCACCACCTGGTGCGGGCGGTCAACGGCCTGCCCGGGGCCTGAAATCAGGGGGTGTCGTCGGGCTCGGCCAGGAGGTGGACGGCCTTCTCCACCGCCCGCCGGGCCCGGGTGAGGCGCCGCTCGTCCACCGGCAGCTCGGTGCCCCCGGCGTCGATGGACTCGCGCAGGCGGACGAGGGCCAGGTCGGCCAGCTCCTCGGCGATGGCCTCCAGGCGGCCCCGGATGTCGTCGAACTCTCCGGCCATCACCGGATGATCGCGCGCCTCCGCCCCGGCAGCGCGGTTTCCCGGGGGTCGGCCCACGCGGCACACTCGTCGGGTGGAGACCGTCGCCCTCACCGCCCTGAAGGGAGGGGTGGGCAAGACCAGCACCACGGTCAACCTGGCCGCCCTGGCCGCCACGGCCGGCTACCGCACCCTGGTGTGGGACCTGGACCCCCAGGCCGGGGCCACCGCCTGCCTGGGCGTGAAGCCGAAGCTGCGGGGCGGGGCCCAGCGCCTCCTGGGCTCGGACCGGGACATGGCCGGCTCCATCCGCAGCTCCACCACCCCCGGCCTCGACGTGCTGCCCGGCGACGTGACCCTGCGCGAGGCCGACGTCATCGTCACCGGCAACCGCAAGCCCCGACGGTCCATGCGCCGGGTGCTGAGCGCGGTGGCCAAGGACTACGACCTGGTCCTGGCCGACTGCCCCCCCGGGGTGGGCCCGGCCACCGAGGTGCTGGTCCACTCGGTGGACCTGCTGCTGGTGCCGGTGGTCCCCGCCCCGCTCGACCTGCGCGCCCTCGACCGCTTCCACGACGTGATCACCGACCTGGGCGCCCCCGAGGAGCTGCTGGCCCCGTTCCTGTCGCTGGTCGACCGGCGCAAGCCCCTGCACCGCAAGCTGGTGGACGAGGTGCGCACCACCCGCCGCTTCCTCGGCGCCTCCGTCCCGGTGTCCTCGGCGGTCGAGCGCATGCCCGTGGAGCAGGTGCCGACGGTGGTGTCCGCGCCCCGCTCGCTGGCCTCGATCGCCCTGCGCGACCTGTGGGCCGAGGTGGCCGAGCGCCTCGCCCTCCCCAGCCCGCCGCGCCGGTAGGGTCGGCCGAGTGGCCAAGCGACGCGCCCCGCAGGATCTCCACGAGTACGTGTCCTTCGACGATCCCGACGAGGACCGCACCTGGGTCTACGACGTCACGTTCCTGACCAGCCCCTGGACCTGCATCTTCGGGCGGGGCTGCCCGGGGGTGCTGGACGGGCCGGCCGAGGAGATGATCCAGGGCTGCTGCTCCTACGGCGCCCACTTCACCGGTCCCGAGGACCGGGCCCACGTGGAGCAGATGGCGGCCCGCATGACCGACGCGCAGTGGCAGTTCCGCAAGGTGGCGGCCAAGCGGGGCGGGCCCGTCAAGGTCAACAAGGAGGGCGAGACCGTCACCCGCCTGGTCGACAACGCCTGCATCTTCCTCAACCGGCCCGGCTTCGCCAACGGCCCGGGCTGCGCCCTGCACCAGGCCGCGGTGGAGAACGGCGAGCGGTTCATGGACTGGAAGCCCGAGGTGTGCTGGCAGGTGCCGCTGCGCCGGGTCGACGACACCGACCCCTACGGCCACGTCACGTCCACCCTGCGCGAGTGGAAGCGCCGCGACTGGGGCGAGGGCGGCGCCGAGTTCCACTGGTGGTGCACGGCCGACGACGGCGCCTTCGGCGGCAAGAAGCCGGTCTACGTCGAGATGCGCGACGAGATCATCGAGATGACCAGCCGCCGCGCCTTCCAGATGTTCGTCGAGTACGTCGAGGCCCGGCAGGCGCCGGGGGCGGCGACCTTCCTCCCCCACCCGGTGGTGCGCACCCGCCGCTAGCCGCGGCCCGGCGCTAGCCGCCGTAGGCGTTGAGGAAGCTGGCGGCGATGGGGCCGGCGACGCTGCCGCCGCCCGAGCCACCCTCGACGAAGACGCAGAAGGCCACGTCGCCGCGCCAGCCGATGATCCAGGCGTTGGTGGCCAGGTTCTCGCCGCCGCCGAACTCGGCGGTGCCGGTCTTGGCGAAGATCTCGCCCGGCAGCCCGCCCAGGGCGCCGGTGGCGGTGCCGTCGAGGACCACGGCCCGCATCATGTCCCGGAGGTAGCCGGTGGCGGTGGGGTCGAGCGGGATGTCAGCCGGCGGGTTCTCGGCCACCGGCTCGGCGACGACCCGGGGCGCCTTCCAGCGGCCGGCGGCGACC